>NZ_QODJ01000063.1:0-34438 GCF_009935965.1 Pseudomonas sp. L13 | reverse complement strand
GCTTACTTTTGCGCTTTTCAAAAGTGAGCCGCTGTCAGAGCGGAACCCTAAGTGGCCGTTACCGCAGGAATGGATATACACCCGGTATAACGGTGTCGACTGTGAGGCCGTCTTCGCAGGCAAGCCAGCTCCCACATTTGGATCGCGGGGCGTCAGGTAGATATGCGCTGGCCGGCAGGGCCGTCACGGGAGCAAGCTCCCTCGCCACAGGTCCAGCGTCGCGCCGAAGTTGTGTAGATACCCATGCTGCGATGAGGTCAGTGCAGATCACAAGGCAGGAAAGTGAATCCTGAACGCCGCCCCACCCAACGCTGAATCCCCCAACGTCAACCGCGCGTGATAGCTTTCGATGATGTCCTTGACCACCGCCAGCCCTATCCCCTGCCCCGGGTGCTGGCGGTCGAGTCGTTCGCCGCGCTGCAAGATCCGTGCACGCTGATCCGGTGGAACACCTGGGCCATCATCTTCGATACACAGCTCAATGCCATCGAGGTTTTCCACCAGGCTGATACGCACTTGCTTAAGGCACAGGCGGTAGGCGTTTTCCAGCAGGTTGCCGAGCATTTCAAGCAACGCGCCCTTTTCGATAGGCACCTCGCAGGCTTGCGGCAGATCAAAGGTCACAGTGACCCGCTTGTCGCGATAAACCTTTTCCAGCGTATCGCACAGGCTTTGCACCACCGGTTCCAAGCGTACCTGGTGACGCACCAGGCCACTTTTTCGCAGGCTGGCACGCTGCAACTGGTAGCTGATCTGCTGGCTCATGCGTTCGATCTGCGATTGCAGCACCCACGCCTGGCTACGTTCTTCGGGGCGCTGGGCCATGTCTTCGCTCACGCCCTGCAACACCGCCAACGGGGTTTTCAGGCTGTGGGCCAAGTCATCGAGGGAGTCGCGGTAGCGCGCACGCTGTTCGCGCTCGCTGTGCAGCAAGCGGTTCAGGGAGCCGGTCAGGCGCAGCAGCTCACGAGGGTGTTCTTCGCTGAGGCTTTCGCGGGTGCCGCCTTCGATCTGGTCGAGTTCATGGCTCAGGCGTCGCAGGGCTTGCAGGCCCCAGGTCAGGCCCAGCCACAAGAGCGTCAACAACACCAGCAAGGCCGCGCCGAACCCGAGGTAGAGGTTCTCGCGCAGGCCTTCGAGGGTCAGTTGGTATTCGCGTACCGGCTGCAGGGCGACAATGCTGAACGCCGCGCTCTTGCCTCCCAGCAGCCGAACCTCGACGTCATACACGAAGAATTCCTGGCCATTGGCCTCGCGAATGCGCGCAAACTCGTTGCCGCGCCCGTCGTAGCGCGGTTTGTAGTTGATATTTTCTTCCTGGGTCGCCCGCGAGCGCCATACCAGATGGCCTTCACGGTCGTAGATATAGCCCAGCAGCCGACTGTCGGTGAGGTTGAAACGCTCATCGGGCAACTGCGCCGGCATCAGCAGGCGGTTATTGTCGACCCGCGCCGCGGAAATCAGGGTGGTCACATCCGACGCCAGGCGCTGTTCGATGGAATCCTGCAGCGCCAGGCTGAATGCGCCTTGCATGGCCGGCAACAAGCCGAGCATAAACAGCACGGCCAAGGTGGCGGCCGCCAGCATCAGGCGCACACGTAGCGAACGAATCAACGGCAGCGCTCATTGAACAGGTAGCCCAGGCCACGCACGGTGTCGATCGGCTTGAACCCGGCCGGGCCTTCCAGCTTGCGGCGCAGGCGGCCGACCAGCACTTCGATCACGTTTGGATCGCGCTCGTCGTCATCCGGGTACAGTTGTTCCATCAAGCGGTCCTTGGCAACCACTTGCTGATGATGACGCATCAAGTATTCGAGGATCCGATACTCGTAGGCGGTCAGCGCCAGGGGTTGCTCGTCCAGGGAGGCTTGCTTGCGGTTGAGGTCCAGCAGCAGCGGCCCGGCAACGATGGTCGACTGGGTAAAGCCACTGGAGCGGCGCAGCAAAGCGTTCATGCGCGCCTCCAGCTCTTCGAACTGGAACGGCTTGACCACGTAGTCGTCGGCCCCGGCCGCCAAGCCTTCCACCTTGTCCTGCCAGTTGCCGCGGGCGGTCAGGATCAGGATCGGGAAGGTCTTGGTCTGGGTGCGCAACTGGCGAATCAGGTCCAGGCCGCCCATGCCGGGCAGGCCAAGGTCGATGATCGCCAGGTCATGGTTGAATTGGCCGGTCTGGTACAGGGCTTCTTCGGCGTTGGCCACGGCTTCGACCACATGCCCGCTGTCGGTCAGGCGGGTAAACAGGTGATGACGCAGCAGCGCCTCATCTTCCACCACCAGCAATTTCATAAGGTTCTCCACTGCAATTCAACTAGCCGACAGGGGGATATCATAACGGCCCTGCAGCTCTTGGGGACGCAGTTTTATGCCATTGTAGTGGCCGGTCAGGTGCGCGTAGCCGCTGCGATAGTCGGCTTGCGCAGGGGTAGCGCCCAGGGCCTGGCCCCACGGCGCGGCCTGGTTGCCGGCGTCTTCGAAGCTGACAGGATGGATCAGGTTGCTGGATTTCTTGGTTTTCTCGCTGCCAAAGGCCGCAAAGGCGCCATCGGACGCCTGCACGCCGGCAGTGGCGCCAAGCATGGTCAAAGCCAACATCAGCTTTTTGATCGCAGTCATGGTGGTTACCTCATACGCGTTTGGGCTGTGGGGTCCAGACTACGCAGGCGCCCCTGAACTCCCCCTGAACAGGCTCTGAACCGCAGCTGAACCGCACCGGGCTATCCACTGGCCCGCCAACTCGGCAAAATACCGCGCATGATGCCCCTACCCGCTTGCTGCACCCCACTCGATGATCATTGGCCGTTGCCGGTTCCCTTGCCGGGCACGGTGTTTTTGAGCACGCGATTCGACCCGGCTTTATTGAGCCCCGGCGATTTCCAGCGCTGCGATGTGCCACCGCCCGCGAGCATCCAGCGCTCGGTCGCCAAGCGCCAGGCGGAATTTCTCGCCGGCCGCCTGTGCGCACGCGAAGCGCTGCAACGACTCGATCATCTGCACTGCATCCCGGCCATCGGCGAAGACCGCGCCCCGGTCTGGCCAGGGCATATCAGTGGCTCCATCACCCACAGCACCGGGCACGCTGCGGCGATTGTCGGGCACAAGGCGCAATGGCGCGGGCTGGGCATGGACCTGGAGCATTTGCTGTCACTGGAACGGGCCGAACGTCTGGCCGGGGAAATTTTGACGGCCGATGAGCTGCAGCGCATGGCCGCCCTGCCCCGTGAGCAACAGGCCTTGCTGGTGACGCTGACGTTTTCGGTGAAGGAAAGCCTGTTCAAGGCGCTCTATCCGATCGTGCATAAGCGCTTTTATTTTGAACATGCCGAGGTGTTGGAGTGGTCTGCGGCTGGGAGGGTGCGGTTGCGGTTGCTGACAGAGCTTTCTGAAGAATGGGGTAATGGTAGAGAGCTGGAGGGGCAGTTTGTGGTGCAAGGGGAGCAGTTGTTGAGCCTGGTGGCTATCGCAATGTAGGAGCGAGCTTGCTCGCGAAAAACTCTCAGGCGCCGCGATTATTCAGGCAGCACGCGTTATCGTTGAGGTTTTTCGCGAGCAAGCTCGCTCCTACAGTTAGGGAGTCAGGGTTTATCTTGATCCCTGGGCCAGCTCAAGCTGAAACACGCCCCGCCCAGGTTGTTGCTCTTGCTGATCAACGCCCGCCCGCCGTGCCAATAGATAATCCGCCGCACAATCGACAAGCCCAGGCCATGCCCGCCCGACGCGCGGGTACGGCTGTCATCCAAGCGCAGGAACGGCGTGAAGATCCGCTCCCAGGCGCTTTCCGGCACGCCGGGGCCGTCGTCTTCCACATCGATGCGACAACGCACCTGCCCTACCTGATAACTGATCAGCACTTGGCCTTTGGCATGGCGCATGGCGTTACTCACCAGGTTTTGCAGGGCACGGTGCAGGTAGCGCGGTTCGGCATCGACCCAGGCGTCATCCCAATGCGCCGAGGACAGGCAAATACCCCGGCTGACGGTGACCTGCGGGCGCAATGGCGATAATTCGCCAATCACCTGGTCGAGCAATGCATTAAGGTCCACGCGCTGGAAATTCAGCTCCGGCGCGCCCTGTTCCAAGCGGGCATAAGTGAGCATCTCGTCCACCAGGCCGTCGAGGTCCTGGATATCGCCATCCATGCCTTCCAGGTATTTGCGCCGGGCTTCGGGCGTGGCAGCATCACCGATCATCTCCAGGCCAAAGCGCAGGCGCGCGACCGGTGTGCGCAGCTCGTGAGACACCGCGCGCACCAGCTCGCGCTGAATCGCCAGCAATTGCTGCAAGTGCTCAGCCATGCCATTGAAAGCTGCCGCCAGGCGCCCGACCGAGTCGGCACCGCGAGCCGGCACGCGCACTTGCAGGTTGCCCTTGGCGATACGCGTGGCCGCCGCCTCCAGGCCTTTGAGCCGGCGCTCAAGCTGGCGCACCAGCAGATAGACGATCAAGCCGATCAGGGTCAGTCCAATCAAGGTGATCAGGATCAGCCATTGCGCCGGGTACGGGTTCATCTGGTACAGCGGGCCGATCTCCAGAACCCACGGGGTGCCGACCATGCCGGCAAACACGCGAATCGAATCGCCGCCCTTGCCCAGCGCCATCACCGTATCGCCCTCCGCCACGCGACGACGCTGGTCGTCGTCCATGTCGGCCTGGTCAAGGGCCATCAAGTGCATTTCAAAACCAAAACCCTTGGCCTGCTTGATGTCGGCCAGGCGCTGGGGCTGCTCGGCCACTGGGAA
Organism: Pseudomonas sp. L13; assembly: GCF_009935965.1. Classification (NCBI taxonomy): domain Bacteria; kingdom Pseudomonadati; phylum Pseudomonadota; class Gammaproteobacteria; order Pseudomonadales; family Pseudomonadaceae; genus Pseudomonas; species Pseudomonas sp. L13. The sequence continues at coordinate 29,700 of NZ_QODJ01000063.1, read as the reverse complement.
ACGCACCAGTTCGTCGGCCAGCAGGTAAATAGTCGCACGGGCCAATTGCTCGCTGATCTGCTGCACTTCGCCGGTGAGCACCAACTGCTCTTGTTCGCTGACCAAGCGCAGCACCCGCGCCGCATGGGGCCCGGTCTGTTCCACCAGGACCTGGCCGCGTTGCAGGCGGTTGCGCTGGCCCAGGTCCAATTGCGCGTCGGTAAAGGTGCGCAGCTCCAGTGGAATGCCCAGCAAACGCTCCCACACCGCCAAGGCGCGCTGGCGTTCAATGGCGCTCATCGGTTGCAGGTTATCGCCCATCAACGCAAAGGTGCCGTGGGCCAGACGCTCACGGTACTGGCCGCTGCGCACGTCATTGAGCAGGTGCAGCGCCAGGGCGCCGAGCAGCGCCACCAGGATCAGCGCCGCGCACATGCCGCCGTAGATGCGCAGGAAGATCGAGTTCACAACGGCATATCGGCAGCGGCTTCAGGGACGAACAGGTAGCCTTTGCTGCGAATGGTCTTGATCAGGCGTGGATGGATCGGATCGTCGCCGATCTTTGGCCGAATGCGCGAGATACGCACGTCAATAGAGCGATCCTGGCCGTCATAACCAATACCGCGCAGGGCGATGAAGATTTCTTCGCGGGACAGGATGCGCCCGGCGTTCGCAACCAGCAGCCACAACAGGTCGAATTCAGCGCTGGTCAGTTCGATGCTGCCGTCGTGCAACCAGGCTTCGCGCAAGGCATTGTCCACCACCAGCGGGCCAAACTGCAGGCGGCGCTGGGTTTCCACTGCAACAGGCAACACCGGTTCGCTGCGGCGCAGCAGCGCCTGGATACGCGCCAGCAACAAGCGCGGGCGCACGGGTTTGCACACATAGTCGTCGGCGCCCATGTCCAGGCCCAGCACCTGGTCCATGTCGTCGGTGCGCGCGGTGAGCATCAGGATCACGCCGTCATAGCGCTCGCGCACCTTGCGGCAGATGCTCAGGCCGTCTTCGCCGGGCAGCATCAGGTCGAGGATCACCAGGTCCGGCTGCTCGTCGATGATGCGCGCCACGGCCTTGGCACCATCGCCTTCCACCGACACGCGCAGGCCGTTGCTTTCCAGGTACTCACGGGTCAACTCGGCGAGTCGCTCGTCGTCCTCGACGATCAGTATCTGCCAGGCTTCTTGCTCCATGCGTTACCTCGGTTCTTTATTATTGTAGGAGCGAGCTTGCTCGCGAAGAACGCGAGGGCACCGCATTTATCCAGGTTTGCTGCATTATCGTTGACGATTTTCGCGAGCAAGCTCGCTCCTACAGTTGTCATGTGGAGCAAGCATGCTATTGCCCTGATCAAGGCCGATTGTAGCCATGCACCGGCCCCTGAACACAAGCCGGGAAATCCATTCGGTCATGGCGATTTTTTGTGGTAGGGTTCGCGCCCTCAAAATTCCCGCCGGCAGTTGCTACCCGGGAATATTCGGTGACAAACGGTGTAATCCAGTAGTAATGCGGCCTACACGGGTGTTCCATGATTCATACACATTTTACCCACAGCGTTATCCACAGGTAGTGCGTTGCTAAGCCCCCCAAAACGCATTATCTTGTACCTCGGCGCTAAAAAAACCCTACATGTAGGGTTTTAAGCGAAAAGACCAAACACATATCCGGCAAGAAACTCAAGCGCTTTCTTGCTCGCGTCTGGTTGAACCAAAGCATTTTTTGAAAGCCCAAACCGCGCACGCGGATGGCAACCGTTTTCCAGCCCGATTGGCAGAAAACGGTACGGGTGTTGCAGGGCTTGAATGGGGCCACTGTCACCCACCAGGAATACGGCGAAGGGCTCCCCGGCCCCGAACCAAAGACTTCGGCATGGAAGCGGCGCGATGAGCTCCCTTCCTCCTGTCCCGAAGTTGTTATGCCAGGCCCAGGCCTGCTGTAAGTGCTTCAGGACGGAACGGTGGGCACCGTGATGGTGCCCAAATAAATATAGAATGTGGAGACACCCCCTCATGCAAACCGACACAACTCGCGAGAACCCGCAAGGCTCCGTGCCGCAGGCCGCTGATTCGAACCTGGATCTGTCCGCCACTGCACCTGGCCAACTGCGTGTGATCAAGCGTAACGGCACTGTCGTTCCTTATACCGATGACAAAATCACCGTCGCCATCACCAAAGCGTTTCTTGCAGTTGAAGGCGGCACCGCAGCCGCTTCGTCGCGCATCCACGACACCGTTGCCCGTCTGACCGAACAGGTCACCGCGACCTTCAAGCGTCGCATGCCATCGGGCGGCACCATCCACATCGAAGAAATCCAGGACCAGGTTGAACTGGCCCTGATGCGTGCCGGCGAGCAGAAAGTGGCCCGCGACTACGTGATCTACCGTGACTCGCGCGCCAAGGAACGTGCCGTACGTTCCCCGGCCGAAGAAGCTGCCGTGCAAGCGCACCCGTCGATCCGCATCACCCTGGCCGACGGTAGCTTTGCACCGCTGGACCTAGGCCGCCTGAACACCATCATCACCGAGGCCTGCGAAGGCCTGGAAGAAGTCGACGGTGACCTGATCCAGCGCGAAACCCTGAAGAACCTGTACGACGGCGTGGCCCTGACCGACGTCAACACCGCCCTGGTGATGACCGCCCGTACTCTGGTCGAGCGTGAGCCGAACTACTCGTTCGTGACCGCGCGCCTGCTGATGGACACCCTGCGTGCCGAAGGCCTGGGCTTCCTGAAAGTCGCCGACAGCGCCACTCACCACGAGATGGCCGACCTGTACGCCAAGGCCCTGCCGGCCTATATCGCCAAGGGTATCGAATTCGAATTGCTGAACCCGATCCTGGCCACCTTCGACCTGGAAAAACTCGGCAAGGCGATCAACCACGAGCGTGACCAGCAGTTCACCTACCTGGGCCTGCAAACCCTGTACGACCGTTACTTCATCCACAAGGACGGTATCCGCTTCGAACTGCCGCAAGTGTTCTTCATGCGCGTGGCCATGGGCCTGGCGATCGAAGAAAAGAACAAAGAAGACCGTGCGATCGAGTTCTACAACCTGCTGTCGTCCTTCGACTACATGTCGTCGACCCCGACCCTGTTCAACGCCGGTACCCTGCGTCCACAGCTGTCGAGCTGCTACCTGACCACCGTGCCGGATGACCTGTCCGGCATCTACCACGCGATCCACGACAACGCCATGCTGTCCAAATTCGCCGGCGGCCTGGGTAACGACTGGACACCGGTGCGCGCACTGGGTTCGTACATCAAGGGCACCAACGGCAAGTCCCAGGGCGTCGTACCCTTCCTGAAAGTGGTGAACGACACCGCCGTTGCCGTGAACCAGGGTGGCAAGCGCAAAGGCGCTGTGTGTGCCTACCTGGAAACCTGGCACATGGACATTGAAGAGTTCATCGAGCTGCGCAAGAACACCGGTGATGACCGTCGTCGTACCCACGACATGAACACTGCCAACTGGATCCCTGACCTGTTCATGAAGCGCGTCTTCGATGACGGCAAGTGGACCCTGTTCTCGCCATCCGAAGTACCGGACCTGCACGACCTGACCGGCAAGGCCTTCGAAGAGCGCTACGAGTACTACGAAGCCCTCACCGAGTACCCAGGCAAGGTCAAGCTGTTCAAGACCATCCAGGCCAAAGACCTGTGGCGCAAAATGCTGTCCATGCTGTTCGAAACCGGCCACCCATGGTTGACCTTCAAGGACCCCTGCAACCTGCGCAGCCCGCAGCAGCACGTGGGCGTGGTTCACAGCTCGAACCTGTGCACAGAGATCACCTTGAACACCAACAAGGACGAGATCGCCGTTTGCAACCTGGGCTCGATCAACCTGCCGAACCACATCGTCAACGGCAAGCTGGACACCGTAAAGCTTGCACGCACCGTCAACACCGCCGTACGCATGCTCGATAACGTCATCGACATCAACTACTACTCGGTGCCACAGGCGCAGAACTCCAACTTCAAGCACCGTCCGGTTGGCTTGGGCATCATGGGCTTCCAGGACGCGCTGTACCTGCAGCACATTCCTTACGGTTCCGATGCAGCCGTCGAGTTCGCCGACAAGTCCATGGAAGCGGTCAGCTACTACGCGATCCAGGCTTCCTGCGACCTGGCCGACGAGCGTGGCGCCTACGAGACGTTCCAGGGTTCGCTGTGGTCCAAGGGCATCCTGCCGCTGGATTCGCAACAGATCCTGATCGAAGCCCGTGGCCAGAAGTACATCGACGTTGACCTGAACGAAACCCTGGACTGGGCGCCGGTACGTGCCCGTGTGCAGAAAGGTATTCGTAACTCCAACATCATGGCCATCGCGCCGACCGCCACCATCGCCAACATCACTGGCGTGTCGCAGTCGATCGAACCGACCTACCAGAACCTGTATGTGAAATCGAACCTGTCGGGCGAATTCACTGTGATCAACCCGTACCTGGTTCGCGACCTCAAAGCCCGCGGCCTGTGGGACTCGGTCATGATCAACGACCTGAAGTACTACGACGGTTCCGTGCAGCAGATCGAACGCATCCCGCAAGAACTCAAAGAGCTCTACGCGACCGCGTTCGAAGTGGACACCAAGTGGATCGTTGACGCCGCCAGCCGTCGTCAGAAGTGGATCGACCAGGCCCAGTCCCTGAACCTGTACATCGCCGGCGCTTCGGGCAAGAAGCTGGACGTGACCTACCGCATGGCGTGGTACCGTGGCCTGAAAACCACTTACTACCTCCGTGCCCTGGCCGCCACCAGCACCGAGAAGTCGACCATCAACACCGGCAAGCTGAACGCAGTGTCCAGCGGTAACCACGGTGATGACTCGGTACTCGCAGCACCCGCCGGCCCGGCACCTGTGCCAAAGGCCTGCGCGATTGACGAGCCGGATTGCGAAGCCTGCCAATGACAGCCAGGTACAGATAAACGTATACATTGATCCACAACTACCCCTCAACCCCCTGATTCTCAGGGGGTTTTTGGTTTACAGAAAAATTTGTTCTCCCATACTCCGCAGCCTGAAATCACAGGTTATGGAAAACGTATACATTGAAAGCCTTCCGACTAAGAACGTTCACTGCTACAGATGGCCTGCCTATGGCTGTCTTGGTAGATGAGGAGGGCTCTCCTCTCTTTCTTCCAAATGTGTACGCTACTATCAAATACCGTGATAGGTGCGCTGCTCTAACTACCAGAAAGGTATTGCGCACTATTGGTATGGCTTACCTATCTGTTAAGGATCGCTGAGCAGCATCGGGGGATATTCTGATTGTTGATCGAAGCGTCGATGCGGCCAGTGGAGATGTCGCTATCGCAACGCTTGGCGATACTTGAACTGCAACCGACACGACGAACCGTGCCGGTTTTCTATCACCGCAGGCTCATTTCCTTATAGAAACAATTGTGGCTTTGCCACCCTCTAGGCGAAAGGAAAACGAGACGCGATCTCCGGCTGCCAGCCCTTTCAACTGATCCTCTGTCGCGGAAAAAGCCATAGTCATCGGTGGCCATTGCACTGATGGAACGGCGCCATGGGCAATGGTCACGGTATGCTTCGTAGGATCGATAGCCTTGATCGTTCCGTCGGCGGTGGCTACTGGAGCCTGCTTTGTTTCTTGCTTCATTTCCATACCCTCCATACCCTCCATTTTCATGCCCGGCATGTCCTCTGCTAGGGCAGAAAAAGACAGCGTAAGTATGGTGCTAGCAGCTGCAATCAGGGTCAGTTTCATACGAATTCTCCTTGAGGGAGGTTGGGTTCATCTTGGAGGTGACGGCGACGCATCAGGCGATACGCTGCCGGAATGACAAATAGGGACAGCAAGGGTGCCGTGACCATACCGCCGACCATGGGCGCGGCGATGCGGCTCATGACTTCGCTGCCGGTGCCGCTGCCCAGCAGGATGGGTAACAGACCGGCAATGATCACGGCCACGGTCATGGCCTTGGGTCGAACGCGCTGCACAGCGCCTTCACGGATCGCCGCCACCAGCTCGCGCTCAGTGCGGTCGCCGAGGTCTTCACGCTCGGCCCAGGCGTTTTTCAGGTAGAGCAACATAATCACGCCGAACTCGGCAGAAACCCCGGCCAAGGCGATAAAGCCGACTCCGGTGGCGACCGACAGGTTGAATCCCAATACATAGAGAAACCATGCTCCACCAGTCAGTGCGAATGGCAATGTGGCCATGATCAGCAAGGCCTCATCGAATCGGGCAAAAGTCAGGTAGAGCAACACGAAGATGATCAACAGCGTGGCAGGCACCACCAACTTGAGTCGTGCGTTGGCCCGTTCCAGAAATTCGAACTGCCCTGAGTAACTCAGACTCATACCGGGCTGCAACTTGACCTTCTCATTGACGACCCGGCGTAGGTCGGCGACCACCGATGCAATGTCCCGACCACGCACATCGATGTACACCCAGCCCGAAGGCCGTGCGTTCTCGCTCTTGAGCATCGGCGGCCCTTCGCTGACCTTGATCTTCGCCACCGTACCAAGGGTTATCTGGCTGCCTAGCGGGGTATAGATTGGCAACTGCTCCAAGGCGCCGAGCGAGTCTCGCCACTCACGAGGGTAACGGACGTTTATCGGGAAGCGTGCAAGCCCTTCAATGGTCTCCCCGACGTTTTCACCGCCGATAGCACCCGCCACAATGGACTGCACATCAGCGATATTCAGTCCGTAACGGGCGGCGGCCTTGCGGTCGATATCGATATCGATGTAACGGCCACCGGTCAGTCGCTCGGCCAGAGCCGAGCTGACACCGGGCACATCCTTGGCCACCCGCTCAACCGCCTGAGTTACCGCATCGATCTCAGCCAGGTTTGTGCCGGCAACCTTTACTCCGATGGGGCTTTTGATCCCGGTGGCCAGCATGTCGATACGGTTGCGAATAGGCGGTATCCAGATATTGGTCAGCCCTGGAACTCGTACCACTCGATCCAGTTCCTCCACCAGTTTCTCCTGGGTCATGCCTGGGCGCCATTGCTCGTGTGGCTTGAACTGGATAGTAGTTTCGAACATCTCCAGCGGTGCCGGGTCGGTAGCGGTTTCGGCACGGCCTGCTTTACCGAAGACGTGTTCAACCTCTGGAACGCTCTTGATCAGGCGGTCGGTCTGTTGCAGCAACTGCGCCGCTTTCTGCGCCGACAATCCCGGCAGAGCAGAAGGCATATAGAGCAGGTCGCCCTCATCCAACGGCGGAAGAAATTCTCCACCCAAGCGCGACATTGGCCATAGCGCACTGATGAAAACCAATAGCGCCACCAGCAGCGTGATCTTTGGTCGACGCAAGACCGCGTCCAGTGCTGGTTGATAAATCCGAATCAACCAACGGTTCAACGGGTTCTGTTGTTCACTGGGAATTCGTCCTCGAATCCAGTAGCCCATCAGTACCGGCACCAAGGTTACTGACAATCCCGCCGCTGCGGCCATGGCGTAGGTCTTGGTGAAGGCCAATGGGCCGAACAAACGCCCTTCCTGTGCTTCCAGGGTGAACACCGGAATGAACGACAGGGTGATGATCAACAAACAGAAGAACAGCGCCGGGCCTACCTCTGCCGCCGCTTCGGTCATCACATGCCAATGACGCTCCCCCTTTAGTTCTTCCCCTGGATTAGCCACATGCCACGCTTCAATCTTCTTGTGGGCGTTCTCGATCATTACCACGGCAGCATCCACCATGGCGCCGATGGCGATGGCAATCCCGCCCAAGGACATGATATTGGCGTTGATGCCTTGGTAGCGCATGACGATGAAGGCAATCAACACCCCCACCGGCAGGGAGATGATCGCCACCAGCGACGAGCGTAAGTGCCAGAGGAAGATCCCACAAACCAACGCGACAACGATGAACTCTTCGATGAGCTTGTGGCTGAGATTTTCCACAGCGCGGTCGATCAGCTTGCTGCGGTCGTAGGTGGTGACGATTTCAACCCCAGCCGGCAAACTGCTTTTCAGCTCGTCGAGTTTGGTCTTGACCGCAGCAATGGTCTCGCGAGCATTCTTGCCGCTGCGCAAAATCACCACGCCGCCGACGGTCTCGCCCTCGCCGTCGAGTTCGGTGATGCCACGCCGCATTTCCGGCCCCAGCTGGATCGTGGCGACATCGCCAAGGGTCACCGGCACAGCGCCCGAGCCCAACTTCAGTGGGATCGCCCGAAAGTCATTGAGTGTCTTTAAGTAGCCGGAAGCACGCACGATGAACTCGGTCTCTGCCATCTCCAGCACCGCACCACCGGTTTCCTGATTGGCCTTGCCGATAGCATCGGTCACCTCAGACTGAGTGATGCCGAGGCTGGCCAGTTTGAGCGGATCAAGCTGCACCTGGTATTGCTTAACCATGCCTCCCACGGTGGCCACTTCCGCAACGTTCGGTAGGGTCTTGAGTTCAAACTTGAGGAACCAGTCCTGAAGAGCGCGAAGTTGTGCCAAGTCGTGCCCGCCACTGCGATCCACCAGTGCGTACTGATAGATCCAACCCACCCCCGTCGCATCCGGCCCCAACGCCGGTTTGGCGCTGGCCGGCAAGCGGCTTTGTATCTGACTCAGGTACTCCAACACCCGCGAGCGAGCCCAATACAAGTCAGTGCCGTCTTCGAACAGCACATAGACAAAACTATCGCCAAAGAAGGAATAACCACGCACGGTTTTGGCCCCCGGCACCGAGAGCATGGTGGTGGCCAACGGATAGGTGACCTGGTTCTCGACGATCTGCGGCGCTTGTCCTGCATAAGGGGTGCGGATAATCACCTGTACATCGGAGAGGTCTGGCAACGCATCAACGGGCGTGCTTTGCACCGACCAGATACCCCAAGCGGTGACAAACAGTGTCGCGAGTAGCACCAGGAATCGGTTGGCCACTGACCAACGAATCAGGGCAGCAATCATGGCTGGCCCCCCGATTTATCCAGGCGCTCAACACGCAAGCCATCGTCGGTCTGGCTCAACGCGATTCGAACCTTGTCACCCGCTTTGAGGCCCTGCATCAGCGCCGGACTAGCGAGTGGGAAAGTCATCGTCATGCCAGGCATACCCAGCGTTTTGAAAGGGCCGTGGGCGAGCGTGACTTCTTTGTTGTTGATCTCAACGATCTGCCCATCCGCCTCATGAAAACTGGAGGTTGTTTCACTGGGTGGCGACTCTTCCTCCGTGCGAGCAACAATGCCCTTAAGACTGGCCTCCGAGTCGAGCAGAAACTGGCCAGACGTAACCACCTTCTGGCCTGCTTCCAGACCTTTCACTATCGCCGTTTTGCCATCGCTTTCCTGCCCGAGGTGCACCTCCACGGGACGGTAGCGGCCAGCGTCTTCGGCGAGCATTACAAGGGCCCGTCGGCCAGTGCGAATCACCGCCTCACTCGGCACCCACAATACACTTTGCTCGGTCGAACGATTCAGGCGTACCTGCGCCGTCAAACCCGGCCTGAGGCGCCCGTCCGGATTGGGTAACTCGACACGTACCCGAAGTGTGCGGCTGTCCGGATTGGTCTCGGGCAAAATCGCGCTGACCTTGCCATTGAGCATTGTCCCAGGGAAAGCTGGCAGACGCGCTTCGACTGGCTGCCCCACGGTGATAGCTGCGGAGTCCGATTCTGGAACAGCCACGGCTAGCCAGACACTGCTCAAGCCATTGACGCGCGCCAGAGTGTCGCCAGTCGCCACGGTCATACCCGCACGTACATTCAGTTCTTGCAGCACGCCGCTGATGGGACTGGTGAGGGTCAGGTTCGGCTGGACTATGCCACTGCGCTCTACCTGGGTGATCAGCGCAGCCGGCATCCCTGTGAGCCGCAGTCGCTGTCGGGCCGCAGCCAAAAGGTCAACATCACCGTTGTGCTTAAGGGCAAGGAACTCTGTCTGAGCAGCCGCCCACTCCGGCACCAGGATATCCGCCAACGCCGCGTTGGCTTTGAGTACATCGCCGGGAGCATGGGCATAGACCCGCTCCACAAAGCCAGTGGTGCGGGCCTGAATCACAGCGACATCACGCTCGTTGAATCCCAATACTCCTGTGACGTCGAGACTGGAGTTAAAGATTCCACGGGTGACTGTCGCAAAACGCAGACCGAGATTTTGAGTCAGACTCGGATCGATACTAACGGTCGCACGATCTCCTGCGCCACCGGCGTACTGAGGTACCAGTTGCATGTCCATAAAAGGGGATTTACCCGGCTTATCGAACTTTTGCTGCGGGTACATGGGATCGTACCAATACAGAGCCTTGCGTTCCTCTGGGGAGTTGGGACTCTGCTCCGGGCTGGCACTAGGTACTCCGCTCATGCGTTGTTGCGCGAACCAGTAACCACCGGCAATACCCAATGCCAGCGAGACGCCTACCAGCAATGTCCCGTTCCATTTTTTAAGGATCATTGGCTGGACTCCCCATACGCAAAATACAGGCGCGCACTGGTCAGTGCTCGCTGCTCTTCCACGTCGATCTGTTTAAGACGGACTTCAATGAGTTCACGTCGGGCGGCAACCACCGCGTTTAAATCACCCTTGCCTGCACGGTAACTGGCCATGCTGAGTTCGACCTTTTCCCTGGCCAGCGGCAACAGGCTGTCCTGATTTCTGCGCACCTCACGATTTAGACGCTCATAGTCGGCCAGTTCATTTTCCAGTTGCTGGGTATGCTCGCGTGACAGAGCTTCGCGCTCGGCATCCAGCTGGTTGAGTTCAGCCTGCTTGGCCGCAATCTTGGGATTTTGGCGAGAGCCTGGAAATAGCGGTAGATCCCAGGAAAGTTGAACGCTGACCATGTCGCCGAACTGACGGTCACGATGCTGATAATCAAGCTCCCAACTCCAGTCCGACTGCTTTTCCGCTTCGGCTTCATGAACTTTGGCTTGCGCTTCGCGGGTCATCGGCGCGAACGCTGCCAACTCGGGGTGGTGTTGCAGCTTATGAGAGTAACTTGAGGTGTCGACGGGCCATTCAGGCAAGCTGCCCACAGGCTTGTCGTTGGCGGCGGAGCCAATCCAGCGTTTGAGGGCCGCACGAGCCTGCGCTCTCTGCAGAATCAGATCGTCCTGCTGCTCCGCCAGTTGAGCTGCCTCCTGCTTGGGTGTCACCGCATCGGCGGGTTGAGCCCGGCCACCGGCAATTTGGGCCCGGACGGTATCGCTCAGAAGGCGGTTTTCTTTGTAGAAGTCTTGGAACAGCACATCTTTGCGCTCAACCGAGTAGCTGCTGATCCAGGCCAACGCCGTGGACTGGCGCACCTTCAGACGTTCGACTCGACGTTCCGCAGTGGCACGATCAATAGCTGCATCGGCGACTTCGATACGCGCTTTGCGCTTGTCGCTATTGGGCATCTCCTGCCTGACCCCGACCATCTGCATGGTCATGAAGTCCTGGTCAATACTCCAACGATCCGGGCCGCCGATGGGGTAGTTCTGCACGCCCACCAAGAGCTTGGGATCAGGTAATTCACCAGCAGGGATGGCTGCACTGCTGGCAGCCTGAATTTTGGCGTCTTGTGCGGTCAGCGACGGCGCATTGTTTTCTGCCAGCCGCAACGCTTCATCGAGCGTCAATGCGGCAGCGAAACTCGGCAACGCCAGCACGCTTGCCGCTAGGCCAGCCACGAGAGACCAGCCTGTGCAATAGCACTTGGAGTTCATGTTTACAATTCCTGTAATCATCCACTGCACGCGTCAAAAGACATGCGCGCAGCTAGTCCATCCCGCTAATGCGGAATGAGGCTCAATGTGGGACAGGAATCAAACGCGAGGCGGTCGCCATACCCCGGATGGGGTTTGTACGGGCAGGGAATCGCTGAAGAAGGAAACCACTACGGGGCTGAATACGGTTACAGGAGGCTTGAGGATCGAAACTTGCAGCATGCCGCCCGTCTTGCATTCCTGGCCCGGCTTGCAGGATTTGCCATGCTCCGTCGGGCTTTTCATGTCGTTACAGCAGTCCATTCCCATGTCGTCCATCATCGCCATGCCCATCGTCTTCATTGGGCAAGGTTCTGTTGGCGCCTGAACACCCGCCATCCCGCTAAGGGGAAGCGCGAGGCTAATCACGAAAATGAGGCAAAACCGCAGGTAGCGTTTCATAGTGATGGAGTGTAGCCGCCCGAAACGGCGCTAACAATGAATTGAGCACATACCTCAAGCTTCCGAAAGACAGCTTTCCGAAAAGCGCCGAACACGCGTGATATAACGGTTTTAGTATTAAGCCAACATTACCTTGCCAGCCAGCTGCCTGACGTCGCGCAGCCAATGTTCGGGATAACAAGAACCCTTAGGAGGCTCTTTTTGTACTTGATCTGGGCTTCTCAGAGTTTGCTCTCCAAGGCTTCGCCCGATTTCGGTCTTGCTACTCGCTTAGCGAGATTTCGGCTGGCGGATTTCTGCTAGTGGTCAACATGGGTTTAAAACAGCTAACGTTCGATTTTCAATTCAGGGATGACCTCACGTGGCTTTGAAGATCCGTACAGCGGCAGTAGCAGATGCAGAAGCCATCCAGCGCATTTATGCCCCCATAGTTTCGAACACCGCGATCTCATTCGAAGAGACCCCGCCAAGCGTTGAGGAGATTGCTCAGCGGATAGCGACGACACTTCAGACATATCCCTACCTTGTGGCTGAAGAAGGTGGTGAGATCAAGGGATATGCATACGCAAGCCAGCATCGTGCACGTGCAGCCTACCGATGGGCTGTTGACGTGACGGTGTACATAGCTGAATCAGCTCGCCGCCAGGGTGTTGGCCGCAAACTCTACGAGACTCTGCTTCCAATTCTTGAGAAACAGCGGTTTCGCGCCGCTTACGCTGGAGTCGCGCAGCCCAATGAAGGGAGTGTGGGTCTGCACGAGTCGCTAGGATTCGTACATATTGGGATGTATCCAGAGGTGGGCTTCAAGCTTGGAAAGTGGCACGACGTCGGTTACTGGAGGCTGGGGCTGTGCCAGGCAACCCCTCCGTTCGAACCTATTCTTTTCCCCAAGCTTGAAGTCGAATCACAGTAATGCCCTCGATGTACGTTTAGGCCACCAGACTGTGGCATTGAGATAGCCTTGCAGTTGCTTGACCACACTCGGGCAGTCACGACCCACAGCGTTCATCCTGTGGAAGTGGCTAACCTTGCGCTTTTTTTCAGCCCTTTCAATCGCACGTTCGCTCTTTGCACAGCGGCCATTTTTTCAGGCCGCTTCATGCGTTTCCACTTTCTAATCTCTTCCTTGCTGCGCCCGCAACTCACACAGAGATCACCACTCAGTTGGCAAGTCGAGATACAGGGATTTTCGATTTCTTTAGCCATTGTCAGTCCCGCACGCTTCGGTGAGGGTAGTAATTAATCGATGCTCGATACGCGCAAGCTCACGTTTCCCTAGTGACATTGGGAGTTCCTATGAGGTCGGGGTTAGAGAGTCGGTGAATCAAACCAATCGAAACTCGACCGTAAGGTGGCTGACTTCGTGGATAGGCCTGAGTCGTTCACGAATGCTTTCAGCGTTCACAGTGGATTCGCCGAGGACGCTGACAATAGCCGCATGCGCTTCTGGCCCGACCCGCCAGACATGCAGATCTGTAATGGTTGCATCACCCGGCTTCTCAACTAGCTCTCGAATTTCCTCTGCAACGTGCTCATCAGTTTGATCCAGCAGCACAGCAGAGGTGACGCCCATCAAACTCCATGCCCAGCGCGCAATAACGATGGCACCCACAATGCCCATTACCGGATCCAGCCACACCCACCCCAGATATCGGCCTGCGAGCAGTGCTGCAATTGCCAGGACGGAGGTCAGAGCGTCCGCTATCACATGGACATAAGCTGATTTCAAGTTGTTATCGCCATGCCCATGATGATCATCGTGCCCATGACTTTGACTGTGACCGTGGCCAAGCAGAAGCGCGCTCACAATGTTTACGATCAAACCCACTATCGCAATGAGCGTAGCGGTTCCGAATTGAACCTCCGTCGGCTGCAAAAGGCGCATGACCGACTCTACGGCGATTACCAAGGACACCATGCCGAGAATGAGCGCCGATGCAAATCCACCCAGGTCTCCAACCTTGCCCGTACCGAAGCTATAACGACTGCTGGAGGCGTGGCGTTTTGCGTAACTGTAGGCAACTGCAGCGATGCCCAAAGCGCCTGCATGGGTTGCCATGTGAAAGCCGTCGGCAAGTAAAGCCATCGAGCCAGTGATATAGCCGGCGACGATTTCGCCGACCATCATCACCACCGTTAGCGCCACAACCCAGAGCGTCCGTTTGGCATTTTCTTCGTGTGCTGACCCAAGAAACACGTGGTCATGTACGTGGTTAATCTCGATGTTATGGCTGCCGCTCATGAATATGTACCTGGATTCTTCACTTCGAATAGCGGCGAATGGCTTCAAGCAGCTCTTCGACACCCTTGTTGCGCTCTTCATCGCTGAGCGACGGGCTAGCGACATGCTCTCTAGCGTGATCCTCAATAATTTCGTCCATCAATCCGTTAATAGCTCCGCGTGTGGCAGCTACGAGATGCAGTGTTTTCGCGCAATCGAGATCTGATTCCAGCGCTCGTTCAACTGCTTGGATTTGCCCCGCGATGCGTTTCACGCGCTTAAGAAGATCGTCTTTGTTTGAAGCAATATGGCCCATGGAATAGCCCCCTCACCTTTGCATATTTGCATCATAGGTATACCCCCTAGGCATCGATGAGGTGTTCGTCCGTCAGCGATGCATCGCCCAATCCCAGCTCTTCGTACGGAGTGCCTTTGATACGCAAAAGAGCCCGCACCCCGATACCCATATCCCCGATGAGCCTGACAAGTGTGGTGCGATCAGGCGGGGGCTTCAGGTACTCGATAACCGTCGGTTCTTCCCCGCTATTACGGATCAGCGCCAAGGTATTGCGAGAAGTGCCGCATTCGGGGTTGTGGTAGATCGTAATCTGGCTCATATCGCATCCTCGTGCTGACATTAGATGGAGCGCTGGTTGACGCGCTTGGAAAGCTCTTCGGCGGACTCTTTACGCTCGGAGTACCGATCAACCAAATAATCCTGGCGATCCCGCAACAGCAGGGTGAACTTCATCAACTCCTCCATCACGTCCACCAGTCGGTCGTAATACGAGGACGGTTTCATACGACCTGCCTCGTCAAACTCGGTGAATGCCTTTGCCACAGAAGATTGGTTTGGGATGGTGAACATCCGCATCCATCGGCCCAGTACCCGCAACTGATTGACCACGTTGAAAGATTGCGAGCCACCGCAGACCTGCATCACTGCAAGGGTCTTCCCTTGCGTAGGTCGTACAGCACCTATCGCCAGCGGAACCCAGTCAATCTGGGCTTTGAATACTGCGCTCATGGAGCCATGACGCTCAGGGGAGCACCACACCTGTCCCTCAGACCATTGCATCAGCTCGCGCAGCTCAGCGACCTTGGGATGTGTATCGGGAGCGTCATCCGGAAGCGGCAGACCCGATGGGTCAAAGATTTTGGTTTCGGCGCCAAACTCCTCCAGCAAGCGGGCTGCTTCCTGAGTCACCATACGGCTGAATGAGCGCTCTCGCGTTGATCCATACAGCAGAAGAATGCGAGGTTTATGGAGCGAAGGCGTGCGAGGCGACAGTTGCTCCAGCGACGGAATGTCGATCAGGTCGGCGTGTACGTTCGGCAATGTGTCTTGCATATAAACTCCTACGACGGCGCCTGGTTGGGTGCCGCCTCGGTTGATCTTTAAAGCGAACCGATGCGGCTCAGTTCAGCTTTCAACTGTTCAGCGCTGATGGTCTTCAGTTGCAGCCCAAGAAATGCACTCACGCGCTCGTGAATTTTGGCGAGTGTGGTTTCAAAAGCTGCGGTGATCTCAGCTTCCGAACCGCTAGCGTCAGACGGGTCGGCCAGACCCCAATGCGCCTTCAAAGCTGGCCCAAAGAAGATTGGGCATGCCTCACCCGCTGCCCGGTCACAGACAGTGATCACGATGTCTGGAGATGAGCCTTCAAAAGCATCCGAAGCCTTGCTGCTCAAGCCCGCCGTGGAGATACCCGCCGCCTCCAGCGTTTGCAATGCCCGTTGATTCACCCGGCCACTGGGAAAGCTTCCTGAGCTGACGGCTTCTACACCCTCGGGCGCCAAGTGGTTGAAAAGCGCCTCGGACAGAATGCTGCGGCAGCTGTTGTGGGTGCACATGAACAAGACTTTCATCAGACGATTCCTTGATTCAAAAACTGAGGCGCAGTGCCAGGGCGGACAATGTGGCGACGAGGATGGGCACGGTCAGCACGATCCCGGTCTTGAAGTAGTAACCCCAGCTGATCGTTATATTTTTCCGGGCGAGCACGTGCAGCCACAACAGAGTTGCCAAGCTCCCAATTGGGGTGATCTTCGGGCCCAGGTCGCAGCCGATGATGTTGGCGTAAACCATCGCTTGCTGGACAACACCATCGACTTCGGCGGCATGAATGGATAAGGCGCCTACCAGAACGGTGGGCATGTTGTTCATGATCGAAGACAGTAACGCTGTTAGCAGCCCTGTACCCAGGGACGCGCCCCAAACGCCATAACCGGCGAACACGTTCAGGATCTGCGCGATGTGGTCGGTCAGGCCGGCGTTCTTCAGGCCATAAACAACCAGGTACATACCCAAAGAAAAGATCACTACCTGCCATGGCGCCTCTTTGAGCACCTTGCGTGTGTTGATGGCGTGACCACGAGCCGCGATGACGTAAAGAATGAATGCACAGACCGCTGCAATGGCGCTGATTGGCACCCCCAATGGCTCAATGACAAAGAAGCCGATCAGCAGTAGTGCCAGCACCCACCAACCGGCTACAAAAGTGGCCCGGTCGTGGATTGCCTCGTCCGGATTGTCCAGTTGGTTGAGGTCATAAGTCTTTGGTAAATCTTTGCGGAAAAACCACAGCAGCATGGCTAACGTAGCCGCCACGCTGACGATGTTTACCGGCACCATGATCGAAGCATATTCGTTGAAGCCGATATCGAAGTAGTCGGCAGAAACGATGTTGACCAGGTTGGAAACCACCAGCGGTAAGCTCGCCGTATCGGCGATAAAACCGGCTGCCATAACGAATGCCAACGTAGCAGCAGGAGAAAAACGCAGCGCCAGCAACATCGCAATCACAATGGGTGTGAGGATCAATGCTGCTCCGTCATTAGCAAACAGGGCAGACACCGCTGCGCCCAGCAGGACGATAAATGCGAACAGCTTGCGGGTGCTCCCGCCTCCCCATCGGGCCACATGCAGCGCAGCCCACTTGAAAAAACCTGCCTCATCAAGCAGCAGACTAATGATAATGACCCCGATGAACGTTCCGGTAGCGTTCCAGACTATGCGCCATACCTCCGGTATGTCTGCGAGGGTAACGACGCCTGCCAGCAACGCCACGATGGCACCGAACATCGCACTCCAGCCAACCCCAAGCCCCTTGGGCTGCCAGATGACAAGGACGATGGTGGCGATAAAGATCAATACGGCAATCAGCATTTCATTAATCCGGTTGGGCGTGAATCAGCTACACACGGCTTGGTTGATCGGACGGTCGTTCATGCCGCAGAGGCGCTTAGCCTCGGTTTCCAGCCATTGCTGATTGGCGTCTACCACTTCCTTCAAAACTGCAGTCACCCACGCGGGTAAATCAGGATTCAGGCGGTAATACACCCACTGGCCTTGGCGACGATCCAAAAGCAAACCGGCAGAGCGCAACAGGGCCAGATGACGAGAAATCTTAGGCTGACTCAGGTCGAGTGCTGCCGTTAGCTCGCATACACACAGCTCACCTTCACTCACGACAAGCAGCGAAATTTTCGCTCGGGTGTCATCCGCCAGGCACTTGAATAAGGTGGTGGGGTTCATGGGTTCTGTCATAGATCCTCCAAGTGTTTGGTCTTGACCAAAACGAAGAGCTTGAGGCGCTCGTGGATGTCGTGGAGCGTATGGCGAAATGCGCCAGGATCATCGCTAGTTACTGGGTCAGCAAAATCCCAGGCAATGACTTCACCTGCACTGGGCATTGGTAGGCACTCGCTTGCGGGTTTATCACAAAGAGTGATTACGTAATCGAATCGATCAGCTTGAAACTCGCTGAGGGACTTGCTGCGCAGGCCCGCTGCATCGACTCCAACTGCCTCCAATGCCTGAGTGGTGCGCGGCTCAACCTCAGACGGTTCAGATCCTGCGCTGAAGGCCTCGAAGCGCGGGTCGGTGTGCCGCAGCAAAGCCTCTGCAAGCAGGGAGCGGGCTGAGTTGGCAACGCACACGAAAAGCACTTTGATAGCAGGGCTCATGGTGGAACTCGATGCATATGGAAAATCGAATATACGCTTTAGCGAATATTCGGTAAAGCGAATATGATGTCTGCTGTTTCGGCATGTGCCCTAACGTTCCATGCGTGTCGGCATAACGGAGATGAGAGGATGGAGGGGGATATGATGATCCAGGCCACGGAAACAGCCGGAGGGCAGTCGCAGCGATTTCGCGATGCGCTGAAATTTGCTGACCTTCCAGCAGACGATATTGATCTTCCAGGCCGAACCTTTTTTGAGTTCACACTGGATAGCAAGACGGTCGCATGGGGAGGATTCGAAACGCATGGTACGGACGGGTTGTTGCGTTCTCTGGTCGTAGTGTCGACATTCAGATCGAAGGGGTCGGTGTGGCGGTGCTTCGGGTCATTGAAGCGAAAGCCGCCGAGCAGGGAATCGCTCGATTTCATTTGCTGACAACAACTGCCTCAGGCTTTTTTAAGCAGCAGGGCTATGCAGTAAATCAACGAGGCTCTGCGCCACCTCTTATTTCTAATGGAAAATCCCTCTGAAAACCTTGAAATGCAAGGCTTTTAACAAAGTAAACGAATCCTAGCTGGCTACTATGCCAGTAAGCTGAGCCAGTCCAGGGGTCTTGACCCACTGGATTGAAAAAGCCCGATAGATCCCGACTGCATAGGGTTTATCGGGCTTTTTGCTTATCGCCTTAGAGAAACGCGTACGCAATTCCCTGCTTCGGCGCGCCACCTCTGCGTCCCCACAACTCCACGCGCCCGTCGATGACCGCCATCGAATGGCGATCGTAGGCCACGACACCGAGCTTGCCGCTCGCCAGCTCACTGCTTGAAGACTGCCTGTATAGCCCTTTCAATCCCAGGCGATCCAATGCTTCGTGGGGCATTTCGCCGTTGTTCAAACTTTGCATCGCATAGGCGAAGCTTCTTTTTGACTGACTAGGGTTGTCGTCCAGGCCATTCCCTTCCATCTGTGCCCGCTTGGCGCTCGCTGCGAACATGAAGTTGGCATCCGTCATCATGCCCGGATTGTCACCCTTGAACTGCGCATACCTGGCCGCTTGCTTTAATTCATCCTTGGATAGATTAAGTTCGAAGCCGTCGCGCATCTTCACGTGATAACCGTCTGCCGTCTCTTTTACCTCCTTGAAAACGTCGGTGGGTTTCTGGCCAAACTTCATCATTGCGCCCTTTATCGCTGACACCGTGACGCAGTTGCCATCGGGCCCCTGGCTGAATCCACTCCAGATGTTGTCCGGCTTTTTCCCTGGGTTACTGTGATCAGGCTTGTAGTTGAAGTGCTTGGAACCTTCGGTAATCGGCAGATTACTCATGGGCTCGCTGGGCCCGAAATTACCGGGGCTTGGCCTGCCCCCACCACCGCCACCACCGCCACCACCTGGCGACGGGCGAGGAGAAGGCGGCGAAGGTGTGGGTGATGTATCGTCGATTTCCGGAAACCATTCCTTCATCAGACGGCGCAGCATCTCCAGCCAGGAGACGTCCGCCTTCGCCATCAACTCCTGCATGATCTCCTTGAATTTCTCATCACCCAGCTCTTCGCGCTTCTCGTTCAATTTGTCACGAAGGTCCTGGACGGTTTGGCTCTTGGATGTTTTCTCGGCATCCCTCAACTGATTGAGCAGATGCCTCACCGATTCAGCATCAGAGGACTTGCCTCCCCCGGGTTCATCCGACTGACTTTTGCGTCCGTATACACCGGCGCTGAAATCACTCGGGACAAACCAATGGCTGCCTGCTGGTACCCCTTCCCACTGCTTGTACATCGCCATACCTCTCTCCCGCTGATCGATGGGCGACAGGCGCCCGTGCCCCGTCCGTGGCGTAGTGGACGCTAGGCGTTCCTGCAGTAAGGCGAGGTGAAACAAGCGGTAAACTAGTAACGCGCGCGCACAAAAAAGCCCCTCGATCGAGGGGCCATTTTGTGTGCGGGTATTAGCGCGGTGGCATCAAGTCATCTGAATGATGGTCTGCATGATGGTGCTTTGGGTGGAGATGGTCTTGGCGTTCGCCTGATAGTTGCTCTGGGCCTTGATCAGGTCCACCAACTCGTTGGTCAGGTTGACGTTGGAGTTTTCCAGGGAGTTGGCCACGATCGAACCCAGGGTGCCGGCCTGAGGGGTGTCATAACCCGGCTGGCCCGAGGCGAAGGTCTCTTTCCAGGTGGTCGCACCGGCTGGCTGCAGGCCCTGCTCGTTGTTGAAGCTGGCCAAGGAGATCTGGCCGATGGCCTTGCTCTGCTGGTTACTGAAGGTGGCGAACAGGACGCCACTGCCGTCGATTTTCAGGCCGGTGATCTGGCCGGTGGCATAGCCATCGGTGACCGGCGGGTTACGGTAGGTAGCCGAGTTGTACTGGGTAATGTTGGCCATGTTGATGGCGATACCGCCCGGGTTGGCATCCGCACCGTTAGCCTTCCATACGCCGTCAGTCACCTTGCCGGGAACCCAACCGGTAACGGTCAGGGTCTTGTCGGACACACCATTGGTGACGACGGTAGTCAGATTGCCAGCGCCATCAAAGGTCAATGTCGACGGCACAGGTGGCGTCGAAGGGGTGCCGGTCGGGGCCGAACCATCAGGGTTGCGACCGTCAATCAGGGTATAGGCATTCCACTTGTTGCCGTCGGTTTTCACCAGGTACTGCACCATCGGGTGCGCGTTACCTTGGGAGTCGTACAAGGTGGTGCTGTACTGGGTAGTGAAGGTGTCGGTCTTGGTTGGATCAAACGGCTTGGCCGCTTGGTCGATCACCGGCTCCGAGGAGTTCAGGTTGCTGGTGGAGTCGACCTTGGTGGACGCCTTGGGCGGCAGGTTCGCCAGGTTCAGTTGCAGGTCGACCAAGCCACCCTTGCTGATCTTGCCATTATCGTCCGCGGCATACCCTTGCAGGCGGGAAGTGCCGGTGTTGTTGGTGATGTAGCCGTCCTTGTCCGCACGGAAGGCGCCGCTACGGGTGTACTCCAGCGAACCGTCGCTGCCCTTCTGTACGAAGAAGCCACCGCCCTGGATCGCCATGTCGAGGATGCCGCCGCTGCCGTTGACGTCGCCCTGGGTGAACTGCTGGGACACCGCCGCCAGGTTCACACCGTTGCCGATGCTGTTCTGGCCAGTGCCGAGCTTGGAAGCCGCGTAGATATCGGCGAATTCCGCACGGGATGACTTGAAGCCAGTGGTCGCGACGTTGGCGATGTTGTTGCCGGTCACGTCCAGTTGTTTGTTGGCCGCATAGAGGCCGCTAAGGCCGATATTAAAAGACATGTTTCTCTCCCTCTGCCGTATTTAGCCGGCTCTATGTACCGATAGTCTGAATTTGCGACAGCTTGACGCTGCCCATGCCGCCTGCAAGGTTGAGCAGCATTTCGCCGCCGGTCTTGCTCAGGGTCACGCTGGTGACCGTGGCGGGCAGCGAAGTGGTCAAGGCCACTGCGTCGCCTTTGTCGTTCTTGGTGGTGGCGTTAAAGGTGTAGGTGCCAGCTGGGGCGACCTCGCCCTTGTCGTTCTTGCCGTCCCAGATAAAGCTCTGGGTACCGGCACTCTGGGCGCCCATGTCAACAGTGCGCACCACATTGCCGTCTTTGTCGGTGATCTTGACGGAGACATTGCCCACCGCCGAGGTTACTGCCACCGAACCGGTCATGCTCTTGCTGGTATCCACCATGGCCTTGTCGGTCTGGATGATGATCGAGCGCCCCACCAGCGACGAAGCCTGCAGCGCCTGCGACGAGCTGAAGTTGCTGGAGATGTTGTTCACCGAGTCATTCAGGGTGTTGATGCCTTCCAGGCTGCTGAACTGTGCGAGCTGCGCCACGAACGCGCCGTTGTCCTGGGGCGACAGCGGGTTCTGGTTTTTCAGTTGGGTGACGAGCAGTTGCAGGAACGCATCCTTGCCCAGCGACTGGTTGCCCGTCGCCGTCTTGGAAGCGTCGCTGACGCTGCTGTTGTTCGTCGCGGTCTTGACCTTGGAGTTGAAAAGGTCCTGAACCGCCGTGTTGTTAGACGTATCAACGATGGCCATTATTTGGCGCCCCTTATCACTGACCCAGGGTCAGGACCTTCTGCATCATGGTTTTGGCGGTGTTCATCATTTCCGCGTTGGTCTGGAACGAGCGACTGGCGGAGATCATGTCAGCCATTTCCTCGACCACGTTGACGTTGGGGTAGTAGACGTAACCCTTTTCGTTCGCGGCCGGGTGGTTGGGCTCGTAACGGGCCTCCAGGTTGCTCTGGTCTTCGACCACACCCAGCACCTGCACGCCGGAGCCGGCTGCGTCCTGGTTCTGGAACAACGAATCGCCGCCGCCCGCCTGGCCAGCCTGGAACATGGTGGCGAATACCGGGTGACGGGCGCGATACGTCTGGTCGATGCTTGAGGAGACGGTCTCGGCGTTGGCGATGTTACTGGCGACGGTGTTCAAACGCGTGGTCTGCGCGCTCATGCCACTGCCGGCAATATTGAAAACACTGGACAGGGACATGGCTACTCTCCACGCAGGGCTGACATCAGCCCTTTGAATTTGCTGTTGAGCAGGGTGAAGCTGGCCTGAAAGTTCACCGAGTTTTCGGCGTAGTTCGATTGCTCCAGCTGGGCGTCGACGGTATTTTGGTCGATCGACGGCTGCATCGGCGTGCGATACAGCAGCGACTCGTCACCATTTCCCAGGCCTTGCGCTTCGATATGACGGCTGTTGGTCATGTTCAAGGCGAAGGTGCCGTTCTTGGTCTTGTCCTGTTGTGCGGCGAGTACGGCGGAGAAGTCCAGGTCCCGAGCCTTGTAGTTCGGGGTGTCGGCGTTGGCAATGTTGTTGGCCAGGACTTCGGCACGCTGGGCGCGGAAGCCCAGGGCTTGTTCGTGGATACCGAGCGCTTTATCGAAGCTGATGCTCATGGCGGAGACCTTTAGGCTGACCTGCTGTTCGTTAGCAGGGTTATAGCAAGGTGCATGCCAATCTTGCGGGAGCCCGTATATCAAGGGTTTCGAGGGGAGTTGCCGGCGACTCTGCCAGAAAAGCGGCAAGCGATTTCCGCGTAGTGCCAGTAAAGCGGCAATGGGGCTTGCCGCTTTACTCGAGCTTGCCAAGAAAACACATGTGGGAGCTGGCTTGCCTGCGATGGCGGAGTACCTGCCGACCTATTCATCGACTGACACACCGCCATCGCGGGCAAGCCCGGCTCCCACAGTTTTATTGCCTACACCCAGGCTTACTTGGCCTGGTAGATGATCCCCGGGCTGCATTGCACCATCTGGAAGTGATCCGGCAGCCCATTGAGCGCCTCGGAAGCACCGAGGAACAGATACCCTCCGCGCTTGAGGGTGCCGTGGATGCGCAACAGGATGTCTTTCTTCACTTCAGCCGAGAAATAGATCAGCACGTTGCGGCAGAACACCATGTCGAACTTGCCCAGGCTGGCGTAGCTGTCGAGCAGGTTGAACGAGCGAAATTCGACGCGGTTCTTGATCGGCGCCTTGATCGCCCAACGCCCTGCTCCTTTGGGGTCGAAGTAGCGTTGCAGGCGTTCCTGGGACAACCCTCGGCCCAGCGCCAGACTGTCGTACTCACCGGTCTTGCAGTTGGTGAGCATGGTGCCGGACAAATCCGTGGCCACAATTTGCGCGCCGGCTTTCAACTGGCCCATGTTGGTCCGCTCGAACTCATCGATGGACATCGAGATCGAGTACGGCTCCTGCCCCGAGGAACAGGCCGCCGACCAGATACGCAGGCGCTGGCCCGGGCTGGCCTTGATGGCTTCCGGCAACACTTTGTTCTTGAGCACTTCAAAGGGATAGGTATCGCGAAACCATAAAGTTTCGTTGGTGGTCATGGCATCGACCACCATTTCCTTGAGCCCACTGCGCGGCTGACCCTGGATCCGCTGGACCAACTCACCCAGGGATTTGATGCCCTGCTGTTCCATCAGCTTGTTGAGGCGGCTGGATACCAGGTACTGCTTGTTTTCACCGAGCAATATGCCACAGGCTTTTTCCAGGAAGACCCGGAACTGTTCGAAATCCAAATTACCCGTAGACAATGATGCCGCCTCTTAAATCGTGTGACCGCCGGGGGACATCCCCTAGCCGTGATCTGCTGCCTTGATCCGGTCGACTACCCGGGATGCGAGGTCATCAGGACGGAATTTGGCCAGGAAGTCATCCGCACCGACCTTCTTGACCATTGCCTGATTGAATACCCCCGACAACGAAGTATGCAGGATGATATGCAATTTTTGCATGCGTGGATCGTTACGTATCTCGGCCGTGAGCGTGTAGCCATCCATTTCCGGCATCTCGATGTCAGAGATCATCATCAAGAATTCCTCTTCAGGCTTCTTGCCTTCGTCCGCCAGCTTGCGCAGGTAATCCAGGGCCTGTCGGCCGTCATTGAGGGCTACCACCTCCACCCCGACGGTTTGCAGGCAACGTGTGACCTGCTTGCGCGCCACGGAAGAGTCGTCCACGGTCAACACGCGCAGCGAAACCGCCTTGTGTGCCGTTTCGGCATCCACCACGCCAACGGAGATGGTTTCCGAGGTAGGGGCCACTTCGGCGAGGATCTTCTCCACGTCGATGATTTCCACCAACTGGTTGTCGACCCGCGTCACCGCCGTCAGGTAGTGATCGCGCCCCGTGCCCTTGGGCGGCGGATGGATCTCTTCCCAATTCATATTGACGATGCGCTCCACCGAGCGCACCAGGAAACCCTGGGTCTTGGTGTTGTATTCGGTGATGATCACGAAAGGGTTCTGGCGGTCTTGCAAACCCGCGGCCCCCGTGGCCATTGCCAGGTCAAGAATCGGAATGGTCGCGCCACGAATGTTGGCCACGCCACACACTACCGGACTGGACTTGGGCATGATCGTCAATTTTGGACATTGCAGCACTTCACGCACTTTAAATACGTTGATGCCATACAACTGATTGCCATCCAGGCGGAAAAGCAACAACTCCAGGCGATTCTGCCCTACCAGCTGTGTGCGCTGGTTTACTGAATCCATTACACCTGCCATGCCCAGACTCCTAAATCCTAGGGGTACGACGCGTACCCAACACTAAACGGCACGAGCTTTGCTATTTACTGAGTATGGATATTAAAACGACAGTTTCCCGACACCCTGGCCGCTCACGCTACCGCAGACTGCTCTGCGCCGTGATGGCGTTGCTCGTCTCGGGCCTGGGCGTCACGGCCCGCGCCGACAACGTTACCCTGCCTGATCTACTTATCGGCGTCACCCAAGGCTTTCTTGAGTTCACTGTAGAAGATTATCTGGCGACC
Organism: Pseudomonas sp. L13; assembly: GCF_009935965.1. Lineage (NCBI taxonomy): Bacteria > Pseudomonadati > Pseudomonadota > Gammaproteobacteria > Pseudomonadales > Pseudomonadaceae > Pseudomonas > Pseudomonas sp. L13. The sequence goes on along the minus strand of NZ_QODJ01000063.1, from coordinate 4,193 downwards.
ACCCAGACGCCGGGGCGTTATGAAATTCAGGTCAACCCGTTGGACCCACGCTTGCGCATGCCACTGTGCGACAAGGAATTGACAGCCACCCTGGAAAGCCCCGCCCAGCCCATCGGCCGTGTGACCGTAAAGGTACGCTGTGAGGGCGCCTCGCCCTGGACGGTTTTCGTACCGGCTCAGGTCAAGCTGTTTCGCGATGTAGTGGTGGTGGCGCGGCCGTTGAAGCGCACCGGCATCATCGGCTACGACGACGTGGCGTTGCGCGAGCGGGACATCAGCCTGATCAACCAGGGCTACCTGACGTCGCTGGACCAGGCCGTCGGGCAGAAACTCACGCGACCGGTGGTCACCGACCAGGTCCTCACGCTGGTTCATCTGGAACAGGCCGAGGTGATTCGCAAGGGTGACCAGGTGGTGATTTCCGCCAGCAGTGGCGGCCTGAACGTCAGGATGCCGGGCGAGGCGTTGTCCAACGGAGGCATGAGCGAACAGATCCGTGTCAAGAACCTCAACTCCAATCGCGTGATCAAGGCGCGAGTCACCGCGCCAGGCCAGGTCGAGGTGGCGTTATAGATGACTGGAATCAAATGCCAGCTTTTCCTACACTGTGTGCTGGATATTGAGCCGAACAGGTTTATTGTCAATCGAGCCTAAAGTTTGCCCGGGTATGGCCGAAAACATGGCAAGCGTCCAAATACCCAGAGGTTTTTCAACATGGTCATTGATTTCAGTCGTTTAAATAACGCCCCGGCCTTGCCCGGCAATACGCGCACCGGCAACGCCAAGGACAGCGTAGAAGCCAAGCCGCAGCCCTTGCCTGCCAAAGCAGAGCAGGCCGCCGCCAGCCAGAGTGGGGAATCGGTACACCTGAGCAATGAGGCTCAACAGTTGCAGAAGGTCACTGACTCGCTGCGCGATCAACCCGTCGTCAATAAAGCCCGCGTGGCCGAGTTGAAACAGGCGATCGCCGATGGCAGCTATAAAGTCGACAGCAACCGTGTAGCCAGCAAGCTGCTCAACTTCGAAGCCGAGCGCTAGGCAAAGGCCTGCGCAGGGCTTTTGGACGCTTAAAACCCAAGGCCAGCCATGCACCACGACGAACATTTGCTCCAACTGATCATTGATGATCTGGCGCCGACGCAACAATTGCTCGAGCTGCTTAAGGAAGAATCCCTGGCCTTGTACGGCCGGGATATGCGCTTGCTGGAAGAAATCCTGGCGCGCAAACAATCGCTGATTGTCTTGCTTGAACAGCATGGCAAGAAGCGCAGTGAGATTCTGATCAGCCTAGGCCTGCCTGCCGACCACGATGGCCTGGCACAACTGGCCAGCCACTCCTCAGTCGGCGATCAACTGCTGGCACAGAGCAAAGAACTCAATCATTTGCTCGCCCAGTGCCAGGAAGCCAACCTGCTCAACGGTCAGTCGATCCAGCTTCAGCAAGCCACCACCGCCAATCAGCTGCGCATACTGCACGGCGGAGAGCCTCCGGCCCTGTATAACGCCCAAGGCTCCACCTCACGCCTGGTCAAGCCAAGCACCCGCAGCCAAGCCTGACGCCGGTTTACAGCGTGACCTATCCAAGGCGCGCTACATACTGGCAAAATGCCGGTTCTTGCGTGTAGTCGTATTTTGCCTGGAGATGGAAGAACCGTGTTCAACGCCCTTAATGCGGAAGATGCACCGCAGCCACCCAAGGTGCTCACCACGCCTCTGGAAATCGCCAGCACGTTGCGGATGCTGCAAGAAAGCCATGACCCGCTGATCATCACTTTCCATGAACGCAGCCAGCGCTTCCAGAGCTACCTAGTGGACATCGACCGGGACAGCAAGATGCTAGTACTGGACGAAATGATTCCCCGTGACGGTGAACGCTATCTTGAGAATGGCGAAGCTTTCCGTATCGAAGGTTTCCATGAGGGTGTGCGGGTTGCCTGGGAAAGCAACGGCACCTTGACCATCAGCGAAAAAGGCGGCCACCGTATCTACAGCGGCAGCCTGCCCGGCGAAGTGGTTTACCATCAGCGACGCAATGCCTTCCGCGCCGCTCTCAAGCTCGCGCAATTGGTGGACATTCAGTTGGGTGGCGAGAAGCTCAAGGCGCCTATCAGCGGTAAGCTGCTGGATATCTCGGCAACCGGCTGCAAACTGCGCTTTGAAGGCGATATCTCCGAGCGGCTGCAGTTGGGCCAGGTCTATGACCGCTTTATCGCTGCCCTGCCCTTCGGCAGCATGACCACCTCTGTGGAACTGCGCTACCTGCACTTCGAAGACAAGATCAACACCACCTTTGCCGGCGTGCGCTTTCACAACATGAGTGGTTTGGTGCAGCGCCAAGTGGAGCGCTTTGTCTACCAATTACAACGTGAAGCTCGGCGCTTCGATAAAGACGACGATCTTTAAGCGTTAGACGCTGAGATAAAAAAACGGGCAGATCCTGATGGGATCTGCCCGTTTTTTCGTTCAGGGGCGTGCCCTGCTTAAGTCATGGGGATGCTCGTCCGGGTCTGGCGGCTCGTGCAGATCTTCGCTCGTCGGCTCCTCGGTTTCAGAGGCAGGCTCTGGATCAGGCACAGTCACTTGCATCTGCTCCTGTACCACCTGCTCATCTACCCGCGGGTCAAGGGCAGCCACCAAGGGCGAACTGGACATGCTGTCGGGCATTGCCACGTGATGCAGCGGTGCGTCGTCGACCTGATGCAGGTTGGTCACAGCCTTGGGTCGAATGCGCCACACCAGGATCAACGCACACAAGCTGAAAAACGCATAGAGCATCTGGCTGCCGAATAGCTTCATCACCACACCGGCCAACAGCGGCCCCACGCTGGCGCCGATCCCGTAGGTCACCAGCAACATGGCCGTCAGTGATACCCGACGATCGCCTTCCACATGGTCGTTGGAAAAGGCCACAGCCAAAGGGTAAAGGCAGAACTGCACCAGCGAACAGAAGAAGCCTGCCACGAACAACACTTCCAGCGGAACCTGCGTCATGATTGCCAACGGCAAGGCCGTCACCGCCAGGCACAAGGCAAAGCAGCGAATCAGCAGCGCACGATCATAGCGGTCCGACAACCAGCCCAGCGGCCACTGCACGACCAATCCAGCAAAAATGCAGCTACCCATGAACAGGCCGACTTGCTCAGTCGTCAGGCCCTGCTGAGAGGCGTAGAGCGGTGCCAAGCCGTAAAACGAACCGACGATCAACCCAGCGCCCAACACGGTGCTGAGCGACTGCGGCACGCGCTTGATAAAGAAGCGCGGCTCCATCGGGGCCGGGTGCAGTGGGGCCGGGTGAATGCGCCGGGTCATCGCCACTGGGACCAGGCACAGCGCAAAGCACAGCGCCACGAGCATCAGCAGCTCAAGCCCAAGATGGGGATGCATGACCAAGATCAGTTGGCCCAGCACCAAGCCAAGGTAGGACGCAATCATGTAGCCGCTGAACACTACGCCACGCTGCTTGGCATCCGCCTGCTCATTGAGCCAACTCTCGATAACCATGTACTGGCACATCATCCCCAGGCCCACGATCATCCGCAGCACAATCCAGGCTGGCAGCCAATCAACCAAACCGTGACCCAGCACTGCTGCGCCGACGATCCCCGCGCAGGTGGCATAGGCACGAATATGCCCGACCCGCGCAATCAGGCGGTGCCCGAGCTTGCCGCCCAGCACCAAGCCAAAATAGTTGGCAGCCATCAGCGCACCGACCCACAAGCTGTCGACATTGTCTGCTGCCAGACGCAAAGCCAGATAAGTACTAAGCAGGCCGGAGCCGATCAGCATCATCAAGGAGGCGAAATAAAGGGCTCGAAAAGATTTCCAGATCTGGCGCATCGGCGTTCCGAGCGGCTCCTTGCAGTGAGGGGTAGGGCTATCAGCATGATAGTCCGGGGCGGTTGAGTCCGGACAGGCGGCAGGGCCTGTTTACGGGGATTATTTTGTTTCACAGCTCAGACGCCACATGGGTGTCTGTGAGGTACATAACCGTGGAGATAAATACACGGCGCACCACCTGTGAACCTTGATCACACGCAAGGTTCGACTCGTATTAGGGTATCTGCACAAAAGACTTCGATAGGACACTGTACAAGCTTCGCAGGTGTCCGACTTTCAAGCGCCCAAAACAAAACCCCAACTGCTTTCGCAATTGGGGTTTCGGAATTTAATCTTGACGATGACCTACTCTCACA
>NZ_QODJ01000062.1:0-35960 GCF_009935965.1 Pseudomonas sp. L13 | reverse complement strand
CAAGAGCGACTCGCTTCGCATCGTGGTTACCGTCGTCTGCTACAGGCTCGGGCTACAAAGTTGTGTAGATACCTATGGCCATCGCAGGCAAGCCAGCTCCCACAGTTGAAATGCATTCCCCTGTGGGAGCCGGGCTTGCCCGCGATGAGGCCATCAGCAACACCTACACGCTTAACTCTGCTCACTCTCATACCGATCCAACGTATCCCGAGCAATCTCCCGCCCCAAAGCAATCAACTCCGGCGCTTTATAGAACTCGAAAAACCGGCACACCCGCTTCGGCACGTTGATCAGCACATCGGGCGGATACCCAGCGATCTTGTATTGCGCCAATGAGGTTTGCATCACCTCGAAACTCTGGTTGATCAGGTCCAGCAGCGACGCAGGACCGACGTTGTCGATGATGAACGAGCCGGTCGCTGACTTCGGTGCGCCAGCTTTCTCCGGCGCCGCGGCAGGTTGCTGGGCTTCGGGTTCGGCAGACTCCAGCCACGGGTTGATCTCGGCGGCCTGGGCCTGCAAGGCTTCTTGTTCCAGCTTCATCAACTGCTCGGCCTGCTTGCGGCGAAACGGCAGGTGCGAGCCCAGGGACTTGGCCAGGCTGTTGAAGCGGCTCTTGAACGCGGGCGGGCGCTGGATCACCGGCAATTGGTAGTGCTTCTGGTTGGTGGCGTTGAGGTTGACCGCAATGATCAAGTCACAATGGCTCGACACCACCGGCACGATGGGCAGCGGGTTGAGCAGGCCGCCGTCCACCAGCATACGGTTGCCCTGCATCACCGGCGTGAAAAGGCTCGGGATCGCCGCCGAGGCGCGCATGGCCTGGTGCAGGCAGCCTTCCTGGAACCAGATCTCCTGTTGGTTGGTGAGGTCGGTGGCGACGGCGGTGTAGGGGATGCGCAGCTCCTCGATATTGATATCGCCGACAATCTTGCGGATTTGTCCGAACACCTTTTCACCACGAATCGCCCCCAGGCGAAAGCTCACGTCCACCAGGCGCAATACGTCGAGGTAGTCCAGGCTTTCGATCCAGTTGCGGTACTCGTCGAGCTTGCCGGCAGCGTAGATCCCACCCACCACGGCGCCCATGGAACAGCCGGCGATACAGGCGATGTCATAGCCGCGTCGTTCGATTTCTTCGATCACCCCGATATGGGCGTAGCCCCGGGCCCCACCGGAGCCCAGCACTAAGGCAACACGTTTCTTCATGGCCAGATCCTTCGCAAAACAGGGGCCCACAATGCACCCATCAAGGGGCCTGCTTCAATCCTTGCTGACAGCGCGCAAGATTTTTCCAGGCTGATGATCAGCCTCGGGTATGCTCTGGCAATAGGTACTACCGATTTCAGGCTAAGGACAAGGCACTTTTCCCTGTAGGCAACGTCTACAGGCTACGACTGAATTTGTATATTTGAGGTGTCATCAATGAAAGCCTGGATCTGTGTGCCTGTGATCGTGTTGGCCTTGGCTGGCTGTGCCGGGAAAACCGCGTATCGCGACAGCTGTGGCTCGCAATTGGACGCCGCCTGGAAAGAACTGGACCTGGCCAAGGCCGAAGGTTTTGCCGGCACTGTCAGCTACTCCAAGGCGTTGTCGCTGTTGACCGGCGCCAAGACTCAGCAGCAGTTCGAAGCGTTCGAGGGTTGCTCCAACAAGGCCGAAAAGGCGCGGTTCTACATTCGTGAGTCTCGCGCCGGGCGATGACCCAGGGCGGGTAGGATTTTTCATCGGAAAGTGAGGGCAGGATGTCAGCGTTGGTCAATCAGTTAGTCGCTCAGGTCATTGGCCTGGAAGTAGGGTTACTGAGCTGCCAGGCTCGCCTCGCCGCCGTCACTGACGATGAAGCCTTGCATGATTTGCGCACCACGGTGCGCCGCCTGCGCAGCCTGTTGCGCCCTTTGCGCGGGCTGCCCGGTGTCGAACAGCTTGAATTGGCCGCCAGCACGGTTGGCCAACTGACTACGCCGCTACGCGACCGAGAGGTGCTGGCGGCGTATTTGCATCAGCACGGTCATCACGACGCGGCTGATCGGCGCCTGCGCCTGCAGCCCGAGGCTTATCGCCAGGTGGCGCAAAGCCCGGAGCTGGCGCACTTGCTGCTGATCCTGGATGCATTCCCGCGGTTTATCCGTGCGTCCCAGCACCAGAAACTGCTCAAAGGCTTGCGCCCGCGTATCCAGAAGCGCCTGGCCAAGCAATGGCAGAGACTCGATGAGGCCCTGAAGGATCCCGATCATGATCGCCACCGGCTACGGTTGCTGATCAAGCGTGTGCGCTACGCCGCCGAGGCGTATCCGGAGTTGGACAAGCTACCCGCCAACGCCCTGTCGCATTTGAAAAAAGCCCAGAGCGCCCTGGGTGATTGGCATGACTGTTGGCAATGGCTGGCCCAGGCCGGTCACGAACCGGACCTGCAACCCTGCGTAGCGGTGTGGCAGCGCACCATGCTCAAGGCGCAAGGCAAGGCCGACCGCATGCTGGACACACTCAGCGCCGAGTGTTTTTAAACTGGTCCGGTTTTTGGCCGGAATAGGCGCTGTGCCTGTGCAATTCGGTGGTTAAGATTCCTCCACGATTTACTTGATGTGAGGTCGCCATGCGCTTTAGTGATTTGCTCGACGCTGCCCGTAGCAATCCGCTGGATGTCACCATCCCTGCCGAATGGGCCCAGGGCCGAGCCACCTTTGGCGGCCTGGTCGCCGCCTTGCAATACGAGGCGCTGCGCGCCCAGGTGCCGGCGGATCGACCGCTGCGCTCCCTGGCAGTCACCTTTGTCGGCCCGGTAGCGCCGGATGTGCCTGCCAGTTACCAGGTCGAAGTGCTGCGCGAAGGCAAGGCGGTCAGCCAGTTGCTGGGGCGCGTGATGCAGAACGGTGAAGTGGCGACCCTGGTCCAGGCCAGTTTTGGCGCCGCTCGCCCCTCGGAAATTGACGTGGCGAGTGAGCCGCCACCGGTCTTCAAACATTGGGATGAGTGCCAGGAACTGCCCTATATCAAGGGCGTCACACCCGAATTCATGCGCCACCTGGCAATGCGCTGGAGCGTGGGTGGCCTGCCGTTTACCGGCAATAAATCTCGCGAGATGGGCGGTTGGGTACGGTTGCGAGGGGATGTAAAAGAAGAGCCACTGACCGAGGCGCATATCCTCGCCCTGGTCGACGCCTGGCCACCGGCGCTACTGCCACACCTGAAAAAGCCCGCGCCAGGCAGCACCCTGACCTGGACCATCGAGTTCATCCAGCCGCTGCAGGATCTGACCACCCTCGACTGGTGCCAGTACCACGTCAACATCGAACACGCCCGCGACGGCTATGGCCACGCTGCCGCTGCCTTGTGGAGCCCGACCGGCGAGTTGATCGCCCTCAGCCGTCAGACTGTGGTGGTGTTCGCCTGAACCTGCCGGTCAGTGGTGGTGCCGCTGCCGCCAGGCGCGCCACCAGCCACCGCTGAGCACAAAGCGCGGGAAGGTCACGAACTGCTCGACCACCAGGCGCTGCACCGCATCTTTGCGATCGCTGAACGGCTCACTGGCCTGGGCCTCCAGGCTATGGCCATGACGCTGCAACGCCAAGCCCGCGACAATGCCAATCACACCGACCGCGAAGCTGGCCAGGCTGAGACTGAACACGCCCGACACGATCAACAGGAAACCAACGATAAACAGCGGCACGGCAATCAGGTGCAACGCCAGGTTGGTCGGGTGCTGATGGTTCTGTGGGTACTGACGCCATTGCCAGGCGGGGAGATTGGGGTGACGTTTGCCCATGGTGGTGAATCCTCTGTCCGTTGAAACAACTTGGACAGAGTGTAGGTTGAGGTGGGCGGGGTGGCGAATTAGCCTTTGCTATCGCCCTCATAGTTGCGGTTCCGTGAATAAATTAATGATTTTTATAGGGTATCGTCTGACCAGTTGGCATCTCCTGGTTCAGGGCAATTTATATAGACGGACGGTCCGGATAGGGATAGCCATTTAGCCTTGAATTCAACAATTGAATTTTTCGATTTTGCTGTGAAAAAGAAGTGCTCGCTCGCTTTCATTATTTCTATGGCGAAAATTTCCCTGAGAGGAAGGTTTATTATTTTTAAGTCGGTGATGTTGGAACAATACAATCCAATTCTGCATGTGTTGTATCCTTTGTTTTTCCATTTTTCCGGCAGTCGGTCAGGAAAATTTGGTATGTCAAAGCCGATGCCAAAATCATTCTGATCATTTTCTATACTTAACGAGTGGATGTAGGCTTTTCCGATTTTAATAGGCTGACTGAACACTTTGTTGAAAAAGATAGAACCATCAAGGTCATTCCAGTTTTCCATGTTTAATCCTTGAATACATAATGATATTTTGTTCTTGGTGCCTTGCCGAAGGAAGAGGGCAGATTTACTTAAGCTGTATTTCCTTTCTCGAGGTGGTCTGTTGGTATGCCACGCATGGATGTGTCTCCGCGAGTCGTAATCATATTTTTGTATTATTTGAAGTAGTAGTCGTCCGGTCCGTTGATGTAAACAGTGGGGTCGGTAATTGAAATTGATTTTGTACTGAATTTGATGGACGCGCCGTCGCTGATGGCTTCGAATGTGAAATAGTCATTTTTTCTATTGATTTGTACGGTAAACACCTCATGTATAGGGAGATTTAAGATTATTAGGTCTTTAATATCATTGCAAGTGATACCAGTTCTGCACATGTTGTACTCTGCGCTTTTCCATTTCTCAGGTAAGTTGTCTGGGAAGTCGGGTATGTCGAAATCCATGGAGATAGTAAGGTGGTCATTTTTTATTGTAAAAGAAAATAGCGCTATTTTTCCAATTTTGACGGGGTGGCTGAAAATTTTGCTAAGGAATATACTTCCATCGAATTCGTCCCAGTACTTCATGTTTGATTCCTGAATGAATTGTGTTTGTTATATGCGTTCAACGCTGTAACCGCTTGCAATGATTGCAAGAACAGTCTCGCCACTGCCAGACTTGAAGCAGTAAGTTGTAATTGCCTCATTTGGCTCAATACACACGTTCTCCTGCGAAAGAGTAGAGGTCTTTTCCTCATGCATATCGCATACTTCACTACCCGCTGAGCTTAATCTATGAAAGGAAATTAATTTGTGGAAGGTAATTAAGAAAGTTTGTTCTTGCTGGTCCGTAAAGACCATTAAAAGCTCATCTTGTTTAGCGGTTAGTTGATCGATGACTCCATCCGAAAAAGAGAATTTTCCTGTGTTGGGATGAGTTTTTTCTGTTGATGCTGGTTTCCAGAATTTTAAGCCTAGTAAATGTCTTTCCATGTCATCCATATCATCGTCGCCGATAGAATCGTCAAAATTATGAGAGATTATCGTGCGAACCCTTGCGAGACGCTTGGTGACCTCGCAGTTGTCGATGAAGTCAGTAGTTATTCTTCTATATTCTTCCACTGCGCCAGGTTTGTCAGCATAAAAGCTGCCAATTTTGTGAAGAGATATCAATATGAATTCAATTTCTTTCAAGGCTTCAAGCGCTTCCTCGCCTACAAGTATTATTTCTTTGTTTTTCTCTAGCATTACTTTCTTCTCGTGAATGTAGGATTGTTTATTTCTAAATTCCCTCTTACGGTTAGTTCCATGAGGTTATACCTAGGGTTTTTCACCCATTCTAATCTTGATTCAGGTACATCCATCTCAATGTAGTCTCGACCCTTGCCTTTTGCAATTTGGTATTTATCTTGGGCATCGACAGGGCTAAGTACCTTGTTTTTCGCAGGCTCGAGATACACTCTATTGTTATCTTGAGCCAATATCACGCCATCATTTTCAATTCCTTTCGATCCTTTTCTATTTGTGTAGTGCCTAACCCGAACCGTTTTCTCCGGCGTTGATGCTGGTGCGGGCAGCGTTGGCTCGCCATTGTTAGCTTTCGCGTGTTTTGTCGAATCATCGGCACTATGAGTTGGTTTGCAGCCATCCCCATCAGGACACGAGTTCAACCCCAGCGGGTCTATCCAGCCTGTCGGATTTGGCGCGTATCGGTAAGCGTTGACCCCACCCGCCAACTTCACCGGATCCGGCGTCAGGTAACGACCAACATCCGGATTGTAGTAGCGATGGCGGTTGTAGTGCAGGCCGCTTTCCGCATCGAAATACTGCCCTTGGAACCGCAGCGGGTTGTCGATTTTGCCTACGTCGAGCCGGGCGATCTGGCCGTAGGCGCGGTAATGGGCGGACCAGACGATTTCGCCGTCAGGTGTGGTCAGTTCTTGCGGTGTGCCGAGGTGGTCGAGTTGGTAGTGGTAGGGCTTGGTTTCTTTTGGGCCGAAACCTTCCAATAGTGCTAATGGGCGGAAGCTCTCTGGCTCGTAGAGGTAGCTGCGATGGCGCTCTGCATGGTGTTCGGCAATCAGCTTGTCGCCTTGCCAGAAAAACTCGGTGGTTATGCCATCCACGGTTTTACTGATGCGCCGCCCAAACGGGTCATAGCGATAGCTGGCGGTTTCGCCGTTCGGCTTTGTGATGCTGATTAACCGATGCTGGCAGTCGTAGCGGTATTCGGTGACAAGTTGCTGGCCTTTACCGCGCCGCTCACGAATCAAGTTGCCGAAGGCGTCGTAGTCGTAATGGCGGTCGCCCTGGATCATCAGGCGGTTGGCCGCGACGATGTCCGGGCCGGGGCGATCTTGCATCAGCAGGTTGCCGGCGGGGTTGTGGCCGAAGCGTTCTTGTACGTCTTGCGAGTGATCGGCGCGGGTCAGGCGGTTTAGCGGGTCGTAGCGGTAAAGGTGTTCGCCTTTGCGGGTGTCGAGTAGGCGGGTGAGGTTGCCGGCTTTGTCGTAGTCGTATTGGCGTTGGTAGAGGGGGTTCTGTTGCTGGGTGACCGCGTGGGCGTGCAGGCGGTGTTGATCGTCGTAGTGGTAGTGGCTGAGCAGTTGGCCTTGCTGGCGCTGGTGTTCGCGGCCGTTCTTGAACAGATGTGAGGTGAGCCCTTCACCGTTGAGTTCGACGGTGGCGAGGTGGCCGCCTTTGTCGTGGTTGAAGGTGATGCGGTTGTTGTCCGGTAGGCACAGATTTTTCAGCTGGCCGCAGGCGTCGTAGCCGTAGCGCAGGGTGCCCCAGCCTTGGTGTTCGGCGGTGAGGCGGTTTTGGCGGTCGTATTCGTAGGCCAGCGCCCAGTGGCCGTCTTCGACGCTGAGGAGGTTGCCTTGGCGGTCGTAGGTATAGTCGACAACGTTGCTGTCGGGCAGGGTTTTTCGTACGAGGCGACCGGCGTGGTCGCGCTCGTAACGGGTGATGAGCTGACTGCCATCGTCACCATATTCGGTCTTTTCCAGCAGGTTGCCGTTGAGGTCGTAGGCATAGGCGGTGCGTTGGCCGTCGAAGCCGGTTTCCTGGCGGATCAGGCCGTTGGGGTGGTAGTCGAGTTGGTAGGTTTCGCCGGCTTCGTTTTCGATCTCGGTGAGTAGCAGCCGGGCGTTGTCGTAGCGGTACTTGACCTGGGTGCCGTCGGCGTTGAGACGGCGGCTGATCAGGTGCAGGCCGTCTGCGTATTCGTAGCGGGTGACGTGGCCCAGTTCGTCGCGTTCGGCGATGATTTTGCCGTAGGGGTTGTAGCTGAACTCCCTACAACCACCGCCTGGCTGGGTCAGTTTCAGCAAGCGTCCTGCGGCGTCCCACTGATACTGGATTAGTGCGCCATGCTCATCCTCACGGGCAACCTGTCGACCCAGATCGTCATAGCGATAACGCTTGATCCCACCATTGGGCAATTGCTCCTCAAGCAACTGCCCGCGTTCATTCCATACCAGTCGATAGCAACTGTGATCCGGGTACCAAACCCCAGTCAGTTGTCCCTGTTTGTTGTAGCTGTAGTCAGTCGAGTTACCATCCGGGTCTGTCTTGCGGATGACATCGCCCTGGTCATTACGCGCATATTTCCAGACTGCCTCCCCACGCCTGACAACCCGAACAAAACCGTTGTCATGCTCGTAAGAGGTCGGCTCATCATCCCCCGGAAACAGCGCCACCAAGCGTCCGGCTTCGTCGTACTGATAGGCCGTCACCGCGCCCATCGGGTCTTGCTCGACGGTCAGCCGGCCCTGGTCGTCGTAGGATTTAAAGTGCGTGGCGCCGTCCGGATCAATCCTCTGCACCAGCCGCGCCCGGTCGTCATGGACATAGACTTCCTGGCTACCATCGGCGTTATGCACGGTGACGCGCCCGTCATCGTCCCAGGCATAACGCGTGTCCATCTGCGAGAAGCTCGCCCAATGCCGGACGCAACGCGCCGCCTTGCCTGCGCGTTCCCATCCCCAAAAGAAACTCGCCCCACCGGCCAGTTGGCGTTCAAGAATGACGTGCTGATCGTCGTACCGATAACGTTCGCTTTCCCCGACAGCATTGGTCGCGCAGACCAGTCGTCCGTGTTCGTCATAGGCGTAGGAAACGAGGTTCTGCTCGGTCTCCCACACGTAGGGCTCTCGCCCTTTGGCGCGATGCACCTGGTAGTCCACCGCAACGATGCGACCCAACTCATAACGCAACAGCAACGAACGACCCGCGCCGTTATCCAGCCGCTCAATCCGCCCTGAACGATCCCGGCAAAGGCGCAGCCGGTTGTCATACGCATCGCTGATAGAGACCAGCACACCGTCGCGAAAGTGATAGAAGCGCGAGGCCTGGGCCAGCACCAGTTCATCAGGATCCGAACCTAAATAGATCGCCGCTTCGGCCAGGCTATTGGTGATCGCAGGTCGAGCGGCAGTCGGCAGGGGAAACTGAGTACGGCGGTTCTCATGGTCGGTCCACACCACCGAATCGCCCGACACCACCAGCCGATGGGCCAGCCCATGACTCCAGCCAAACCCCAACCCACAATCCATATCCACAGCACTGGTGCGGTACAACCGCGTCCACTCAAACGGCAAGATCCCGTCCAACGCACCATCGGTGAGGGTCAGCAACTCCTCGCCAGTGACCATCGACACCGGGCAACCGTGTGTGACGGTTTTATCCGCAGGCGCCGCCGCATCCCCCTTCGGATTCGACGCCACAGCCGGCACATCATCGACAGGCTCCTGACGGACCAACGTGGTGCGCTGGGCCTTGCCGCGCACCATCGGCACCGGATTCGAAACCAGCGTGTCGCCTGCGTTCAACGGCACAGCCGGCACCGCCTTGACCGGCGTCGCCGCACTACTCAGCAACACCGGCTTGGCCGCCTCCACATGGGTGTCCAGCCGCGGCCCCGTCACCTGCTTGGCCAGCAACTCCAACAACGCCCGCACTCGCCCGGACTTGACGTGACTGAGCGTCTGCGCACCCAGGCGCAGCTGGACCCCAATGCCCCGCGTGGCCCAGATCAGCAGCACATTGATCAACACTTCGCCGGTGATTTCACCCAGCAATTCATACATGTCAGGTGGCGGCAGCATGCGTACCCAGGCCACCAACGCCGACAAATAGATGAACAACAGCGGCTCATCACTGAGTACCAGCAAACCCTTGGCCAGCGTGTCTTTGCCCAGCGCGAGCAGCGCCTTCAGCTCGGCTTCGGACAGGTATTTCAGCAACGTTTCGCTGTTGGATTTGAGGTTGGCGAGCAGGTCGTACAGCTCGGTGATGTTGTCCCACAGGTTATAAAGCGCGTTGCCCAGCCCGGTAGCAAAGGCCATGCCCTGTAACGCACTGCGCTTGTAAGCAGGCGCTTTGGCAAAGTCTGCCCATCGAGGCTTGAAGTGCTCGGCCCAGGCCTTGCGTAAATCCGCTTCCAGCCCGGCGATCACAGACTCATAGGACGCATACAGCGCCTGGACCTGAGCCTTGGAAACGTTGGGGTAAAAGGTGATTTCGTACGTCTGGTCGCGAGTACAGTCGTTGACTTCAAGAATGCCGCTGGGGCCAATGATCCGATGCAGTGGCGCACCTATCGGGCTTCTGTCTCGTGCAACGGCTTGCAGCCTCACGGGCGTGTTGCCGATGGGCACGAACTGCGTGCTTTCGAACAGATGCACCAAGGTCAGCCCGCCCTGGGCTTTGCATTGAGCGACCGTGCGACTGGGTTTTTTCGACGAAATCGGCGCTACCAACGCGACCTGATCTCCCACCTTGAATACCTGCTCAACACTAAGCGCCGAACCACTTAAAAAGCTGTCGGCCCACTTATCAAAGGTATTCAGGCAAGTACGGAAATCCGCGAATACGCGCTCAACCTTCGGTGCTTCGGGATCCATCGGCACCAGCACCAGGTTGGCCAGCACCGAGATCAAGAGACAGCCCCACCCATCAGGGCTTTAACGAACACCACCATCTGCAATCCCTCGCACTGTTTGATCAGGCGAGGGACTTTGCAGCGGTTGTCAGGTAAAAGAAGTCGGCGTTATTCGCGAGAGGGGCGAGGAAGTTTCGTCTTAACTTCAGGTAAACCGAGGCTTGGTCGTAGGAGTTGGATTACAGCTGGAACAGTCTTACAACTTCAACTGCCCAATCGCCTTGCTCAACTCCCCGGCCAGCGTCGCCAGTTCATTGCTGGTAGTCGCCGACGCCACGGTTTGATGTACGGTGTTTTCGGTCACATCGCGAATGCTCACCACGGCGCGGTTCATTTCTTCGGCGACATGGCTTTGTTGCTCGGCGGCCACGGCGATCTGGGTGTTGCTTTCGCGCATCTGTGCCACGGCGCCGGTGATCTCAGCCAGCGCGATGCCGGCTTCCTGGGCCTGCTGCACGCAGTCATCGGCCTTGAATGAGCTTTCTTGCATGAAGTCCACGGCGTCGCGGGTGCCGGCTTGCAGCGCCGAGACCATGCGGGTGATTTCATCGGTGGAGCTTTGCACGCGTTTGGCCAGGTTGCGCACTTCGTCGGCGACCACCGCGAAACCGCGGCCCATTTCCCCGGCGCGGGCGGCTTCGATGGCGGCGTTGAGGGCGAGCAGGTTGGTCTGTTCGGCGATGCTGTGGATCACCCCGACCACGCCGTTGATTTTCTGGCTGTCTTCAGCCAGTTTCTGGATCATTTCGGCGGTCTGCTGTACGCCACTGGACAGCCCGGCGATCGAGCGCTGCACCCGGGTGACCACTGCCTGGCCGCTGCCGGCGAGGGTGTCGGCGGACTGGGACAAGTCACGGGTGGCGCCCGCGTGCTGGGCGATGTGGTAGACGGTGGCGGTCATTTCGTTGATGGCGGTGGCGGCCTGGTCGGTTTCGCTCTGCTGGCCAAGCATGCCGTGTTGTACCTCGTTCATGCTGCTGGCCAGGCGTGCGGCGCCGTCGTCCAGTTGCCGAGCGGTGCGGGCCACGGTATTGACCACCCGCTGGTAGCCGGCTTGCATGGCGTTGAAGGCACTGGCCATCTGGCCGACTTCATCCTTGCAGGCCAACGGCACCCGCGCCGAGAGGTCGCCGGTTTTTTCAACGTGCAGCATCACATCCTTGAGGGTGTTGAGTTGGCTGAGCAGGAAGCGGATCAACAACTGCGAGGCGCCAAGCATGGCGAGCATCAGCACTGCCACGGCGACGGCATAATGAGTGAAGCGTTCACGGAACACCTGGCTCAGGCTCGGCGCGTAGGCCAGGACTGCGACCTGCTGGCCGTCGGCCCGGCTGATCACCTCGGCGCCGATCAACGGGTTTTCACCGAACAATGGCATGTGGTTGAGTTCAGTCCAGCCGTTGGCAGTACTCAGGGCGGGCAGATCCTGGGGGATCTGGCCTTTGGCAAAGGTGAGCCAGTGCTCACCCGTGGGCAAGGTTTTGTCGGCTGGCCAGGCGCTGAGCAAGCGCCCCTGGGCCTGGGCCGATGCCTGCGACGCCTGGCTGCGCGCCTGTTGTTCAAGCTGTACGGCGTACAGCACCAGCAGCAGGGTGGTGATGAAGGCGACCGCATTGACGGCCCAGAATTTGTATTTGAGCGAGATATTGCTAAGCCAGGCACCCATGGAAGGTTTTCTCTGATAGCGGAAACGGTATTGGCAAGGTGCCATTATTGTGCCGCTATTCAGAAAAGCGCTTTTGACATGGGTCAATGCGCCGCATCAGTCGATGGCAGGCAAGCCGAAAAAGCGCCGGGCGCAGGCGGTGCTGTGCAACGCCAGATCTTCCATCGTTTCGTTGCGGTGCAAGGCCACTTCGCGCAGTACTTCGGGCAGGTACGCTGGCTCATTGCGACCATTCTTCGGCTTGGGGCGCAGGGTGCGTGGCAGCAGGTAGGGCGCATCGCTTTCCAGCATCAGACGGCCTCGGGGAATTTCCCTGACCAGCGGATGCAGGTGAGTACCACGGCGTTCGTCGCAGATCCAACCCGTGATGCCAATGTGTAAGTCCAGGTCCAGGTAGCTGAACAGCGCTGCCTGTTCACCGGTGAAGCAGTGCACCACGGCGGCTGGCAGGTGGTCGCGGTAGTCCTTGAGGATCTCCAGCAGACGCTGGTTGGCATCGCGCTCATGGAGAAATACCGGCAGTTGCAGCTCGACCGCCAGGGCCAGGTGTTCTTCGAGGACTTTTTCCTGCTGGGGGCGAGGGGAGAAGTCCCGGTTGAAATCCAGCCCGCATTCACCCACGGCGCGCACTCGGCTGTCGCCCAGCAAGCTGCGCAGACGTTGGGCGCTGTCGCTGTTCCAGTCGCTGGCAGAGTGGGGGTGAATGCCGGCAGTGCTGAACAGGCGCTGGCCGCTTTCGTCGAGTTTTACACACAGTTGCAGGGCCTGTTCGCTGCCCTCGACGCTGGTGCCGGTGAGTACCAATTGCTGCACGCCAGCGGCGTAGGCGCGTTCGAGAACGGCCATGTGCCTCTCGTCGAAACTGGGGTTGGTCAGGTTGACGCCAATATCAATGAGTTGCATGGTGCTATCTCCGCCTGCGGCCGGAAAGCATATCAGAGCTGTAGATTGATAAGAAAAACCAAGAACTACAATGCGTTAACGCTGTCTTTGAACGTCGCAAGCGACATTGTGGTGGGCCGATTGCCTGCCACCGTGGCGCCGTTGCACGCCTTGCCAGCGCATAAAGCGCTCTGTTTCTGACCACCAGCACTGTGTTATTCGCGCAGGCGCTGGCCAGTTTTCTTTCCGGAGAGCGGATGATCCGACCCTCGGCGTTGCTTATGTTGTGCCTGACGTTATGGCTGCCCATGGCGGCGGTTGCACGTCTGGATGGGCCGCTGCAAGTGGCCAAACCCGGCAAGGTCCGCGATCTGGCGCAAATCCGCTCCAGCCGCACCCTGCGCGTCTTGGTCAACCAGAGCCGCAACAGTTCCGGTGAAGTGCAGGGCCAGGCCATCGGTGTCGAATACCATCGGTTGCGCGCCTTCGAGCAGTACCTCAATGGCCATGCCCGTGATGGGCAGGCCATCAACCTCAAGATCATCCCCAAGGCCAAGGACCAGTTACTCGGCGCGCTGGCCCGCGGTGAAGGCGACCTGGTGGCGCCCGGTGAGTTGCTGGACGTGAAGGGCGTGCGCAAGGTCAGCGCCAGCGACCCGATTGTCAGCGATGTGCCGTTGTGGCTGGTGGGCGTCAAGGGCGAACGACGCTTTACCAAGCTGGAGCAACTGTCGGGTCGCACGGTGACGCTGACCACGGGCAGCGCGGCGGCGGATGCCATCAGTCAGGTCAATCAAAAGCTGGCCCTGCACAAACGCCCCCCCGTAAAAGTGGAATGGGTTGACCCCAGCCTGGCGGTGGAAGATGTTCTGGAGATGGTGCAGGCCGGGATTTTTCACCTGACGATTGTGGAAAAACCGATTGCCCAACGCTGGGCGAAAATCCTGCCCAAGTTGCGCTTTGACAAACAGGTAGTGATCAGCGAACCGGGCGACGAGTTCTGGTTTGTGCGCCAGGACGCGTCGATGCTGCGCGCGAGTATTGATCGGTTTCTCAAGACCTATCACACGCCTTCCGACCAGGATGTGGCCTTCCAGCGTATCTATCGACGCCTCTACCAGGTCCGTAACCCATTGGCGCGGGCTGACCGCCAGCGCCTGGAAAAACTGCGCCCGGTCCTGCAAAAACATGCACGTGAGCAAGGTATGGACTGGCTGAACCTGGCGGCGTTGGCGTTCAAGGAGTCGTCCCTGGACCCAGGTGCACGCAACAGCGGCGGCCCCACCGGCCTGATGCAGATCACACCGTCGGCGGCCCAGCGGGTGGGGGTCAACAATATCGAGACGCTCGACAATAACGTGCAAGCGGGGGCGCGCTACCTGGCGATGATCCGTCGCAAGTTTTTCGCCAGCCCCAAGCTCAATGAGCGCGAGCGCATGGCCTTTATGCTGGCGGCGTACAACATGGGGCCGGAGCGAGTGCAAGGCATGCGCACCGAGGCCAAGCGCCGCGGGCTTAACCCCAATCAATGGTTCTTCCAGGTTGAACGCATTGCCATGGAGCAGGTAGGGATGAGCGGCGTCAGCTATGTTAATAGCGTCAACAAGTATTATTTGGCGTTCGATCGGGAGCGGGAGTCCCTTGAGCCGGTAGCTGCTAAAATTGCCTCGCGCAAATGATCGAATTGTTAGATGTTAATCAGGCAATATTTCGGCTTTTATCATTGCTTAAACTGATTAATATAGCGGCCAACCCACCCCTACCTGGAAAAGGATTTACCCCATGAGCCCAATGATTACCCGTGTATTGTCCACTCGCGCCGGTTATGGCCTGACTATTCTGCGCATCTTCGTCGGCATCATCTTCGCTGCCCACGGCTCGCAAAAACTCTTCGGCTGGTTTGGCGGTGGTGGCCTGGCGGGCACCGCACAGTGGATGGAAAGCATCGGCCTGGCGCCGGGTACGCTGATGGCGCTGCTGTCGGGCGGTACCGAGTTCTTCGCCGGCCTGGCCCTGATCATCGGTTTGCTGGTTCGCCCTGCTGCATTGGGCCTGACCTTCCTGACGCTGGTGGCGATTTTCTCTGTACACATCCACAACGGGCTGTTCATGGCCAACAACGGTTATGAGTTCGCACTGGCGTTGCTTGGTGGCGCGCTGGCGGTGTTGCTGGAAGGTGCGGGCAAATTGTCCGTCGACCGCGCGATCACTCACTGATCGTTTTGCACGCTGCACAAAGGCCCGCTGATGCGGGCCTTTTCGTTGCCCGGGATTCTTGACACTGCCCCACCGGCTTCTCTAGGATGCTGCTCATGCGCCGATTTAAACAGCTAATTGCGGGGCGCCACTGGGTCTCAATGCAGCCCGACAGAAGCACGCTTGCTCACGCAGGGCGTTCCTCGAAATACCGCTAAAGCGCTGGTTCGGTGTTGCCTCTCACCTGCCCGCAGACTTTTGAGGCAGAGACACGACACGATGAATGCACTACGCCCCCTCATACGCCTGGCCCCGATTACCGCGGACCTGACCCAACGCAATCCGAAAATCCTGCTGGGCGGCAAGCACCAGCCGACACTGCTGCGTTATCTGGACGGCTGGCCACGTCGCTCCGGTCGGCCCTCGGCGTTCCTGATCCAGTTTGTTGAAGACGGCGATTCCCTGGCCCGTTTTGCCAGCGACAGTTTCGACCTGGCAGTGATTCAGGCACCGAGCGCCAGCAATGCCCATGAGGTGATCCACCAACTGACGCGCATTGCCCGGCAAGGGCTGATTGCCCGTCGCTGAGCGATTAGTGAAAGATCGCGGGCGTACGACGCCGGCGCTGGTGTAGGCAAAGTAACCAGGCAATCTGGCACAACAGCAGCGGAAGGGGTACGATTATCAGCCCTTTGAGCTGTCGCTCGAAACGCTGCACCGGGGCATAGGCCTGCGCCTTGAGTGCATGCAACTCGATGGGCAACTGCAGGCGCTCCTTGTTGAGTGCCTGCAACTGGGTACTGGTATCCACCGCTTGTGTGATAAGCCGTGTGTGCAGTGGGTTCAACCTTCGCCACGCTTGCTCCGTCTGCTCAAGTCGTCGCTCCAGCTCAAGCGAATTTTTCCGATACGCCTGTGCGGCTTGGTCCCGCATCTGATCCAGCCTGTGCAACGGTGGGTGCATGACACGGGGTCGAATGCGTTTGAGTGCGTCGGGCGCCGCCAGGTTATCCAATGTGTTCAATACAAACTGCGCGTTGCCGTTGAGTCGTGCCTGGCTGAGAGTGTCCGCTAGCAGGTCAGTGTCGGCCACGACTACCATCTGAATCAGTTCTGCTTTTTGCAGCCCGGGCGGTTGGCCCTTGAAGCCGTCGGGAAACGCTGAGTAAGCGGGCCCTTCAATGCGCGCTGCGATTACATGGCGCTGCCCTGAAGTTGCCGTTTCATCGATGAGCGAGTCGAATGTCGTCGCCGAGGCAAAGCGTTTGGCGTCCAACAGGGCCGATTGCCCTGAGCTCAGTAGAAGTGGGGTCAGCAGTGAGCGGCTCTTGGGCGCTAGCGAAAGCGCGCCGCTGCTTGAGACGATGACGCTGTCCAGCCCCCAGGTGCTGATATCTGTCGTGGCCATGGCCTGTCGCGGAAGGTGTAGCCGGGCAGGGTGCAGTACCCTGGGCATTCCCGGACCGGGCGTGGCTGATGAGGCATAAAGATTGTCGATCAACAGCTTGTCCTCCGGCATCTGGATGCCCCACGCGTTCAGCAGCCCCTCCATTCTCGTGTTCGCTGACACGGCGTCAGCGCCTATCTCGCTCACGGGGTCGATGAACATCATTAACGGGGTGCCTTTCAATACCGATTGCTCAATGGCATATAAGGCCCGCTCAGGTAAGGCGTGCGGCTGTATGACCATCAATGTCGTGATGGATGGCGGTACCTGAGCAATGTTCGCCGCCAGTTCCACCACATTGAATTGCTCGCGCATCAACGCCAGCAGCTCGCTGGCCGGTTTATCCAGCGACAGCCCCGACAGCAGGCCGACAGTGGCACGCTCAGGGTGCCCCAACTTATAGATCAGGTGGCTGATCTCATATTCAAGTAATGACTCGTGCTCAGGGCGGAACGCTTCGATGCGTTGGGCGCCCTGACCCGCGCGGGTGCCGATAAGACCAAGAAATCCTTGTGTGTCATCAAGCCCGAACAAGCTGGCTTTGTAGGCGTCTTCAGAAAAGGGAGCGGGGTTTATGATATGTAAGTTGATCAGGCCGTTTGCCGCTTTTTCGAACGCCCTGAGCACGTCTTCAACGCGCCGGCCATAACGTTCCAATGCCTGGCTTTTTTGCGGCGCATTGAGGGTATTGAAGTAGTACAGATCCAGGGGGCTTTCAAGTGAGGCAAGTAGTTGCCGCGTCGCTGGCGACAACGTATGGATTTTTTCTTGGGAAAAGTCCCATTCGGCAGTAGGTAGTTTGGGTACCCAGACTAGATTGAGTGCCAGAAACAGCAGTGATATGACGAGAAGTGTCATACCCGCACGAAAAGCGGATCCCATCAGTGGTCTTCCTTTTCTCAACTGCTTTTGTAGTTGAGTGTTAGGGTGGTTGCAAACAGAAAAGCAACGATCATGCTGATAAAGTACAGGCTGTCATGCAGTGTGAGTCTGCCGTTACCTATCGCGCTGAAGCGGGCAATGGGATCCAGGGACATCAAACTGTCGATAACCCATATCGGTGCTTGTTGTTCAAGTGCATCCAGTACTGACGAAAGCCCACTGGCGGTCAGCAACAAGCCGAGGGTGAAAAAGAAAATCAGCAGGCGTTGGTTCGCAAGTACACAGATCAAGCAACCCACGGAAAGATAACTTCCCGCCAGCAACCAACTGGCCAGGAACTGCGAAGCGATAACGGCATTGTCAGGCGTGCCCAGATAATTCACAGCAATTACCAAGGGGAAGTTAAGCATCAGCGCAATGCCACAGACAGTCCATGCTGCGATAAATTTTCCGATCACTCGTTCCACTGAGGTGACAGGCAAGGCATTCAGGGTGTCGTAAAAGCTGGCGTTGGATTCATCCGACCACAACTGCGTCGATAACAGGGGGACCAGCAGGAGATAGAGCCAGGGATGCAGTTCGAAAAAGGCCTGCAGATCGCTGCTGTTGCGCTCCATCCATTGGCTGGAATGCAGTCCCAGCACTGCGCATAGCACGAGAAAAATCGCCACGCTCAGATAGGTGCTGGGCGAGTAGGCGTAGCTGGCGAGTTGTCGTTTGAAAATGACAGGTAGCAGTCTCAAGGTGTTACCTCTTGGCTCAGATGGTGAACGACATCGTTCAGGCGACCCGGCTCCAGATTCATTGACGTGATGTTCCATCCGCGATGGGTGATAAGCGCGTTGATTGCGGGAAATATGGAATGCCCGGGCATGGCCAGGACCGTCACCTTGCCGGGTGCATGTCGGTCTTCTTCGATGCCGGCGACGCCGGGCAATACGGCCAGCGCGAGCAAGTCCAGCGGGGTGTCTGCTGCGAGGGTGACGGCCTGGAAATGCCGGGAGCTGCGCTGTAAGTCGGGCAGCGAGGCATCGGCCACCAGGCGGCCATCGGCCATAACCAAGGCACGGGTGCAGATGTCCGCCAGCTCCTGGTAATGGCGGGAGGCGATGATGATGGTCATTTCCTCGCTCAGGGACTCAATGAGTGCCCGGAACTTGAGCCGTTGATCAGGACAGAGCCCTTCTGTGGGTTCATCCAGCAGCAGCAGGTTTGGTGAATGCAGGAGCGCCTGGGCCATTGCCACTCTGCGCTTCAAACCAAGGGAAAGTGCGCTGATGGCGCAGTCGAGCACGGGCAGCAGTTCCAGGCGTGCGGCGACCTGCGCCACTTGGCTGCGTTTTTCCAGCCCACTCAAACCGCGAAGGGCAGCAATGAAATTGAGCATGTGTTTGACGGACATCGTGTGATGGTCGAGGCCGCCTTGAAGTTGATAGCCAATGACTTTTTTGGCTTGAGTTGAATGGGTATGGGTATTGAAACCTTGAATAGTGATGTGCCCGGCCGTCGGCTTGATCGCCCCGGCGATCAAGCTCAATAGTGTGGTTTTCCCTGCACCGCTCTCTCCCAGCAGGCCCACACACTCCTGGCGCTGGGCACAGAAGGACATGTTGCTGATGACGCGTGTTTTGCCCAGCTGTTTTGTCAGGTTGCTTATCTCGATCATGGTGTTACCGAATAAGTTTTGCAGGGCGTGTGAGAGAGGCCGGCTGTAGGGGGAAGTGCTTTAAAAAGGGTACGTTCAATATGAAGGCTTGGGAACGCGAAGTATGCTTAATAAGCAGAATCCTACGTTCGCTCCGATAATTCGCTGAAACAATTGTTTTGTTTTGAATACTTATTAATGCCCGGATGTTTATCGGATGTTTATATAAAGTTTTCTTTTTTGTAATGAGGCCTGATTGACATGATGCTTCTACGTACTCTTGTTCTTGAGCGCAACGATGAAGGGACGCCGGTTAACGGCGCCTTGTTGTGCGGGTTTGCTGTTACGCAAACGGCGTCCAACTTTCTGGTGTACAGCCTGGATGAGGAGGCGGAGCCCGGCCACTCCAGGGTCTATATCGCCGCATTACGTAAAAAGATTGAACGGTATTTCCTTGGCGGCGTGGATTCCAAAGAGGACCTGCAATTAGCCATGCAAGTCTTCAAACAGATCTTGACGATGGCAGCCGCAGCCGGCTCGAAGACGACGCCTATTGCCGAACCCCAGGTTCCCTTTCATTTCATTGATTTGAAAGGCTGCCGGTTACCGCCGGCCAGGCCAGAGGATCACCACTCGGTGATCATCAAGAAGGCTCTGGTCATGAAGGTCATCACCCTGGGCATGTCAGCCCCGGCGTTGCCTGCGATCGAAAGCAGCGCAGTGATCGTGCCGTCCATTCGCTTCTCGTCGCAAATGGTTGCGCCGCCGCGAAATCCGCGCTCAGCCACGACGGCGCCGCAGCCTATGGATGAAGACACCGTTGAGGAACCGGCGCGGTCGCTGGTCGCGATACCGCAGGAGCAGGTTGAGAGCAGTGCGTCGCCTGTTCCGGTTGAACAAGATGACGCTCACGTTGAGCCAAATAACCTGCGCTTGGACCCACCTGAGCCCGAACCCTTGGACCCGCCTGCTCAGCTGGACCATACCTCTTTGCTCGAAATGGACAGCGCACTGAGCAACCTGGCCAAGGTCGCCCAGGAACTGACGCAAAAAAAATGCGCAGTACTGGAGAAGGAACAGATGCTCGAACAGTGGCAGGCGCGATTGCAACAGCAGCAGGGCCAGCTGGAAGAGAAGGGCCGTGAACTTGAACAGCGCCATGCCTATTTGCAGGAGCAGGGCTTGGAGGTCAGCCAGAAGGCCGAAAAGCTGGCGATGATGATGTTGCAGTTGTCGGGTATGCGCCAGCGTATGCAGGGCACGTTGCTTGAATTGGATCAAGTGCTGGAGGGGCATGGGTGAGGTAATGGGGCGCCGGCCTGGATACTTTCCAGGGTTCATTTATCATCAGTCCCAGCCAGCCGCTGCCTGGGCATGATGCCCTGGCATAACGGCACCATTGGACATTGCCTGGGGATGCAAGCGTTTGAGTACCAAGCTGATTACCAAAGAAGGTCATGAAGCGCTGAAAAAAGAGCTGGATTACCTGTGGCGTGAAAAGCGTCCGGATACCACGCGCAAAGTGACCTGGGCGGCCTCCCTGGGAGATCGCAGTGAAAACGCCGATTACCAATACAACAAGAAGCTGTTGCGCGAGATAGACCGGCGCGTGCGTTACCTGCGCAAACGCCTGGAAGACATGCGGGTGGTGGAGTACATGCCCGAGCAGGAGGGAAAGGTATTTTTCGGCGCATGGGTCGAAATCGAAAACGAACAGGGCGAGACCAAGCGTTTTCGCATCGTCGGTTATGACGAGATCTACGACCGCATGGATTACATCTCCATCGACTCACCCATGGCACGAGCCCTGCTGCGCAAGGAGGTGGATGACGAGGCAATCGTACAGACCCCCGGCGGAGAGGTGTGCTGGTGGATCATCAAGATCGAATATGTGAAGCCCGCCTGATGGCACGTTCCCTTGGCTGGGTACGTGCCATCCGGGTTCAGCCTTCGCGCAATACGGTCAGCGGGCTGGCATTCAGCGCACGGCGCGTGCCGAACACTCCGGCAGCGCCAATCAACAAAGCACCGATCACGGGCAGCAGTAACAACCACGGGTGGGGATGCCACGCCAGGTCAAAGGCATAGCGGTACAGCACCCAGGTCACCAGTTCGGTGCCCAGTGCCGCCAACAAGCCGCTGACGGCGCCCAGCAGGCCGAACTCAATGCGTCGGGCCTTGACCAGCAACTGACGCTCGGCCCCCAAGGCGCGCAGCAATGCACCCTGGCGGATTCGTTCATCCAGGGTGGCCTGCAGGCCAGAGAACAACACCGCCATGCCCGCCGCGAGTACAAACAACAGCACGTATTCGACGGCCAAGGTCACTTGGGCAAGAATGCTGCGCAACTGCTCCAGCAGGGCCTCGACCTGCAGGATAGTGACCGCCGGGAAGGCCCGTGACAGGTCGACGATCTGTTGGTCATGGCCGGGAGCCAGATAGAAGCTGGTGAGGTAGGTCGCTGGCAAATCCTTCAAGGTGCCCGGTTGGAAAATCATGAAGAAGTTGGGCTGGAAGTTATCCCAGTTGATGGTGCGCAGGCTGGTAACCCGCGCCTCACGGTTTTCCCCACCGATGGTGAACACCAGATGGTCGTTGAGCTTGAGCTTCAGGCTCTCGGCCACTTTGGCTTCCACCGACACGCCAGGAACCCCATCAGTGGGTTGCGCCGACCACCAGCTACCTGCCGTCAGGACGTTACCCGCTGGCAAGTCGGCTGCCCAGGTCAGGCTCAGGTCGCGTTGAGTGGCACGGTCGCCGCTGGAGTCCTTGCTGACAATCTCCTGCACCGGTTCGCCATTGATGCTGATCAAGCGCCCTGGTACCACCGGGTAAAGCGGCGCCGCTTGCGCCTGGACATCCAGTAGGCGGGCGCCAAAGGCGTCCTTGTCGGCCGGCAAGATATTCAAGGCGAAGTAGTTGGGCGCATCCTTGGGCAACTGGTTTTGCCAGGTGTCGAGCAATTCGCCGCGCAACAGCGCGATCAACCCCATGGACAACAGGATCAAGCCAAACGCCAGGGACTGGCCTGCCGCCGCCAACGGGTGACGCAATAGCTGGCCCAGGCCCAGGCGCCAGGGCAGGGAGGCGCGAGCCAATAACCGTCGCAGGCTTTGCAGCAACAGCAACAGCAAGCCACCCAGGAGCAACGCAGCCACCACACCGCCACCGAGTAACGCGAAGGTCAATACCAGGTCCAGGCTCAGGCGCCACATGATCAGGCCCAAGGCAAACAGCGCCGCGCCGTAAACCATCCAGGTG
This sequence comes from Pseudomonas sp. L13, assembly GCF_009935965.1. Lineage (NCBI taxonomy): Bacteria > Pseudomonadati > Pseudomonadota > Gammaproteobacteria > Pseudomonadales > Pseudomonadaceae > Pseudomonas > Pseudomonas sp. L13. Next base: position 13,751 of record NZ_QODJ01000062.1, on the reverse strand, counting down.
CTTGAGGGGATAGGCAGCAAATCGCGGCGCAACACCCGCAGCGGTGGTACCCGGCCCAGTGCGGCCAGCGGCGGGAGGGCGAAGCCGGCGAGGGCGACCAGCCCGGTGCCAATCCCGGCGACGGCCGGCAGCAACCCGCCCGGCGGTACGTCGGCGGGCAGCAGGTCGTGCAGGAAATAGAACAGGCCAAACTGCGCCAGCCAACCGAGCAGGGCGCCGGCCAGGCTCGCCAGCAAGCCCAGCACACTCAGTTGCAAGGTGAACAACAACATCGCTTCACGGCGCGACAAGCCCAGGCAGCGCAACAACGCGCTGGCATCGAAACGTCGACTGGCGAAGCGGTTGGCCGACAGCGCCACGGCCACGCCAGCCAGCAGCACGGCCACCAGGCTGGCCATGTTCAGGTAGCGCTCAGCCTTGCCCAGCGCGCCGCCGATTTGCTGGTTGCCATCGCGGGAGTCCTGCAGGCGCTGGTTGGCGGCCAGGCCGGGTTTGACCAGGTCGCGATAGGTTTGCAGCGCTGTGCTGCCTTGTGGCGCACGCCATAGTTCGCGGTAGCTCACCCGGCTGCCTGGCTGCACGACACCGGTGGCGTCCAGGTCCGCCAGGTTGATCATGACCCTGGGCGTGAGGCTGTAGAAGTTGCCGGCGCGGTCGGGCTCATAGGTCAGGATGCGCGCCAAGCGCAGGGTCTTCATGCCGACATCAATGCTGTCGCCGACTTTCAGGTCTAGCGCCGTCAGCAATCGTGCTTCCACCCAGGCTTCACCGGGTTTGGGACCACCGCCAGGGGTTTGCGTACCGAATGGCTCGGTGCTGCTTTTAAGCTCGCCACGCAACGGGTACTGCTCGTTGACCGCCTTGATGCTGGAAAGCTGGATGCCATTGTCGGTGGCGATAACGCTGGAGAACTCCACGATGCGAGCGTGATCCAGGCCCAGTTCGGTCGCTGATTTGATTTGCTCGGGGCGGGCCGGCGAGCTGCCTTCGAGCACCAGGTCGGCGCCGAGGAACTCGGTGGCACGCAGCAGCATGGCGCCGTTGAGGCGCGCGCCAAAGTAGCCGATGGCGGTGCTGGCGGCCACGGCCACCAGCAGGGCAAAGAACAGCACGCGCAATTCACCGGCGCGGGCATCGCGCAGTAACTGACGCATGGCAAGGCTGAACAGACGCAACAGCGGCAAACGTGCCATCAAGGCTCCAGGGGCGCGACCATCAGGCCGGCTTCAAGGCGGATCAGGCGTCGGCAACGATGGGCCAGGCGCTCGTCATGGGTGACCAGTACCAGGGTCGTGCCGCTCTCTTTATTCAACTCGAACAGCAGGTCGCTGATGCGCTCGCCAGTATGGCTATCGAGGTTGCCGGTGGGCTCGTCGGCAAACAGCACGTCCGGTTCGGCGGCAAACGCGCGGGCAATCGCCACGCGTTGTTGTTCGCCACCGGACAGCTGGCGAGGCGAGTGGGTCAGGCGCTGGCCCAGGCCTACGCGCTCCAGCAGGTGTTTGGCACGCTCGCGGGCGTCCTGGCGACCGTCCAGCTCCAGCGGCAGCATCACGTTTTCCAACGCGTTCAAGCTGTCGAGCAACTGGAAGGATTGGAATACGAAGCCCACATGCTCGGCACGGATGCGTGCGCGCTGGTCTTCGTCGAGGGTGCTCAGGGCTTGCCCGGCCAGGGTGACTTCGCCGCTGCTGGGCAGGTCGAGGCCGGCCAGCAGGCCCAGTAGCGTGGATTTGCCGGAACCGGAGCTGCCGACGATAGCCAGGCTATCGCCCTTGTTCAGTTCCAGGCTCAGTTCGTGCAGGATAGTCAGTTCACCTTCCGCGCTGGGAACCACTTTGCTAAGGTTTCGCGCGGTGAGAATGCTTGCGCCCATGGAGAATCCGATGCGAGTGTGGTTTTTGAGTGCTGGCCTGGCCTTGATGTGCATGGCCCAGAACGCAGCGGCGGGTACAGTCCTGATCGTTGGCGATAGTATCAGTGCCGGTTTCGGCCTGGATACCCGCAAAGGGTGGGTCGCGTTGCTGGAGCAACGGCTCAAGCAGGAGGGTTTTGACGATAAAGTGGTTAATGCTTCCATCAGTGGCGACACCAGTGCAGGAGGCCTCGCGCGGCTGCCGGCGGCGCTTGCGGCGCATAAACCGGATGTGGTGGTGATCGAGTTGGGTGGCAACGATGGCTTGCGCGGCCAGCCGCCGGCGCAATTGAAACAAAATCTTGCGTCGATGATTGACCAGTCCAAGGCCGATGGTGCCAAGGTGCTGCTGCTGGGGATGCAGTTGCCACCCAATTACGGGCCTCGATACACCAACGCGTTTGCACAAGTCTATGGTGCATTGGCCAAGGAAAAAGACATTCCTCTGGTACCGTTTTTCCTTGAGGGGGTGGGCGGTCATCCAGAGCTGATGCAGGCTGATCAATTGCATCCGGCCGTCGCGGCGCAAGGCAAGTTGTTGGAAAATGTCTGGCCAACGCTAAAACCGCTGTTATGACGCTTTTCTACCGGCAGGCTTTCGGCTAAGGTGGCGCCCCCCCGATTTGGAGCCCTCGATGTCGCGCCCTGCCTGGTCCCTGTTTAACTACCAACTGATCGAGCCGGACGAGCAGCTGGACCTGTTCGCCTGCCAGGAAGTGCGGGTGCATTTGGTGGCGCGTCAATTGGAACTGGGCGGCTCGATCGATCGCACGCTCTGCGGCACTCTATTGCCCGCACAGCCACGTTGGTCATCGGTCAACCGCTCGATCTTCCAGGACCAGCGACTCTGCCCTTTATGCCGGGCGATTCTCGAATCGCAAAAGCGCGGCACGCCGCCGATCTGGCCGGAGCTGCGCTTCGAGTTATAGAAGCAGCTGCAAGCTTGGCGCTATAAGCTGTAAGCTAGCGGCTGAAAGCTTGTAGCTCGCTTTTAACCTACCCGTCGTCTTGCGAAGGATTTTCCGGATGTTGTCGCGCCTTTCCGTCGTCACCTGCTGCCTGTCTCTTGCTGCGCTTTGTGCGGCGGGTTCGGCGGCGGCCTTGCAGTTGCCCTTGCCACCGCCCGGTGAGGACATTGTCGGCCAGGTCCAAGTGATCAAGGCCAAGTACGAAGACACCTTTGCCGACCTGGGTACTACCTATGACCTGGGCTATTCGGAAATGGTCGCGGCCAACCCGGGTGTCGATGCCTGGTTGCCGGGTGCGGGCACCGAGATTGTGCTGCCCACCCGCTTTATCCTGCCGCCCGGGCCGCGGGAAGGCATTGTGATCAACCTGGCGGAATACCGGCTTTACTACTATCCCAAAGGCCAAAACGTCGTTTATACCTTCCCGCTGGGTATTGGCCGGGAAGGCTGGGGCTCGCCGATTGCTCATACCAGTATCATCGCCAAGACGCCGAACCCGACCTGGACGCCACCGGCCTCGATCAAGGCCGAGCACGCCGCCAACGGTGACCCGCTGCCCAACGTGGTGCCTGCCGGCCCCGACAACCCATTGGGGCCGTTCAAGTTCACCCTGGGCACGCCGGGTTACCTGATCCACGGCTCCAACATGAAGTTTGGCATTGGCACGCGAACAAGCCACGGTTGCTTCCGCATGTTCAATAACAACGTGTTGGAAATGGCGGGTATGGTGCCGGTGGGCACGTCAGTGCGCATCATCAATGACGCGTACAAGTTCGGCAGCAGCGGTGGCAAGGTCTACCTTGAAGCCCACACGCCGTTGAACGATGACGGTACGCCATCGGTGGTCGACAAGCACACCGCAGTTATCAATGCGTTGCTCAAGCGCGAAGACCTGTCCAATAACCTGCGGGTCAACTGGGACCAGGTGCGCGATGTGGTCGCCGCCGAGGATGGCTTGCCGACCGAAATTGGTGTGCCAGGTGCGGCCCCGGTGACCTCAAGTACGCCGGCCGACCTGCTGTAGGAGCGAGCTTGCTCGCGAAAAACCTGAGGGCGCCGCTGTCATTCAGGACGCCCGCGTCATCGTTGACCACCTTCGCGAGCAAGCTCGCTCCTACAGGTGGCGCGTGCCAAATCAAAGGCAAAAAAAAGCCGACCCATAAATGGATCGGCTTGATAACAACCCCGAAGGATTATTACTTGCGGCTTGCTTTTTCAAGCATGCGCAGAGCGCGCTCGTTAGCTTCGTCAGCAGTCTGTTGTGCTTTTTGAGCAGCAGCCAGAGCTTCATCAGCTTTACGGTAGGCTTCGTCTGCACGGGCCTGGGAGCGAGCTGCTGCGTCTTCAGTTGCAGTCAGACGAGCTTCGGTTTCTTTGGAGACGCTGCTGCAACCGGTAGCCAGAACTGCGGCCAGAGCCAGAGCAGAGAATTTCAGAACGTTGTTCATCGTGTTCCCCTTCAAGGACTTTCAATTTAATGGCTACTTTCTCAGAGTGAGCTAATAGCCGGCGTACATACTACCCATTACTTGTAGTAAGTAAACTGACGTTGCGCAAGAAGCAAAAAAATTTCTTGTGCCGAATCTATTTTGGCTAATCTTTTGACGGTTTGTATGAAAACCGTCCAATTTTTTGCACCTCGACGGACATTGGATCCAGGCTGAAAGGGCCGGCCCGCATGTGTTAAGCCTTGTAAACAGATGAAATTTTATATAACGAAGCGGGGCACTTTGGTTGCCCTTGGCTTTACTGCGCCAGGCATCTTTTGCGCATCTAGAGGTGACTTTAAGAGCGCCAGTTCGTCTCAAGGTTCAACTGCCGGCAATGTTCAGGCTATCGGTCACCGAGTGATCGAGGCCCTTTCTATATCCGCCAGCGGCGGGGAATGACGAGTGCGCCTTGAGCAATTTCAGGATTGGTGCCTACTATTCCCTATGTGCTGGTTGTGAGCGCTCACGGTTTTCTCGCTGTCGAAACCGGCACGGGGTGGCGTAGATGTTCCTTCGCCGGAAAAACATCGGTAAGGTAGGGTCGTTAATTCAGACCCGCGAGGAGTAGTGATGAGCGAGGCGTTGTCCATCCACCATGACCAGGCTGGTCATCAGTTCGAGACCAATGTGGACGGTCATCGTGCCTACCTGACCTACATGGACCTCGGGAAGCAGACCCTGGATATCTATCGCACCTTCGTGCCCAACGCACTGCGGGGGCGAGGCATTGCGGCGGCGTTGACCGAGGAAGCCTTGAAGTTTGCCGAAGAGGCTGGCTACACGGTGATCCCGTCGTGCTCCTACGTCGAACGCTACATGGAGCGCCACCAGCGCCATGCCGCGAAGCTGTAACTGACCAGTTGCCAATAAAAAACGCCGGGCTTAGCCCGGCGTTTTTGTGTGCGCGAAACAGGTACAGGCTCAGGTGCGTTTGCGCTGGGGCAACACGTCCTTGAGTTTGGCATGCATGCTGCGCAGGGTGGTTTCGGTGGCGGACCAGTCGATACAGGCATCGGTGATCGACACGCCGTACTGCAAGTCGGCCAAGTCTTTTGGAATTGCCTGGCAACCCCAGTTCAGATGGCTCTCTACCATCAAGCCGATGATCGACTGGTTGCCTTCCAGGATCTGGTTGGCAACGTTCTCCATCACCAACGGCTGCAACGCCGGGTCTTTGTTGGAGTTGGCGTGGCTGCAATCGACCATGATGTTTGGCTTGATCTTGGCCTTGTTCAGCGCCTGTTCGCACAGGGCGACGCTGACCGAATCATAGTTGGGCTTGCCATTGCCGCCACGCAGCACCACGTGACCGTAGGCGTTGCCCTTGGTGGTCACGATGGACACGCCGCCTTCCTGGTTGATGCCCAGGAAACGGTGAGGGCTGGAGACCGATTGCAGCGCATTGATCGCCACGGTCAGGCCGCCGTCGGTGCCGTTCTTGAAGCCTACGGCCGAGGACAGGCCGGACGCCATTTCGCGGTGGGTCTGGGATTCGGTGGTGCGTGCGCCGATGGCCGACCAGCTGATCAGGTCCTGCAGGTATTGCGGGGAGATCGGGTCGAGGGCTTCGGTGGCAGTGGGCAGGCCCATTTCAGCCAGGTCCAGCAGCAGCTTGCGACCGATGTGCAAGCCGTCCTGGATCTTGAAGGAGTCGTCCAGGTACGGGTCGTTGATCAAGCCTTTCCAGCCGACGGTGGTACGCGGCTTCTCGAAATACACGCGCATGACCAGGTACAAGGTGTCGGACACTTCAGCCGCCAGTACCTTGAGGCGCTCGGCATATTCGTGGGCGGCCTTGAGGTCGTGGATAGAGCAGGGCCCGATCACCACGAAGAGGCGGTGGTCGGTGCCGTCGAGAATGTCACGGATGACTTCGCGGCCCTTGGTGACGGTCTGCAGGGCAGCGTCGCTCAGGGGGATTTCGCGCTTGAGCTGATCGGGGGTGATCAGGGTCTCGTTGGATTCAACGTTAAGGTCATTGATCGGTAAATCAGCCATCGTGTTACTCGCCAGGGTCACGGGTGCCGGCCGCCAGCTATCCCCGTGCGGCGGGCACAGCATGATTTGAATGCAGGGGGGAGGAACCTTAGCGCGTAACACGGGCCCGCGACAATGGGCAAAGCCCGGTTTAATCCAGCGCTGGTTGCACAACCGCCTCATGGGAGAACTCGCCGGCATGGCGCGACACCCAGTCACGGGCCATGGCTTCCAGTTGTGCAGGCGTTGGCTCGGCGTCTTCGTGCAGGCGGCAGTAACGTTCGATCTGGCACACTTGCTCGCCCATCCGCGCACCGAACAAGGCGTGTTCGTCGGTAAAGCAGATACCGATGCGATAGCCCTGTTCGACCTTGCGGCACCAGGCAACATAGCCCGGATAACGGGCGCTGGGCCCCAGGGAAGGGATATGCAGATCAACCGCCGTGCCGGCGCGCCAGGCACGCGGCCAATTGCAGGCGATGCCGCCACGGCCGATAGTGTGCAGGCGTTGGCGGGGAAGGGCGGGAGAGGGACGTTGGATCAACTCGACAGCGACATCATCAGGGTGAGGTAAAAAACGACCCATGTACACGGACTCCGAGCGCCGTCCAGTTGACGGCAATGGCAGCAGTATAGTGAAGGAACTGGAATTGACCGACCTGGATATTGACCAGCAATTGCTGGGATTGCCAGGTATTTCGCTGGTAGTGTTCACCAGTGTCGGTTGTGCCAGTTGCCGCTGGGCACGCCAGCAGTTACCCGGCTGGCAGTTGCCGGTGGACCGCGTGTGCTGGGTGGATGCCGGGCACAACGGCGGTGCGGTGCAACGCTACCAGATCTTTCATTTGCCGGCGTTGTTCCTGGTGTGCCAGGGTCAATTCCTTGGGCAATTGCAGACACGTCTTACAGCGTCCGACCTCGCCGAATGCGTAAACCAGGCGCTAACCCGAACACCAGAGGATTTGCCATGACAGCAGTTGCAGCCCCGTCGCCACGCATTGGCATTATCGGCACCGGTGCCATTGGTGGTTACTACGGACTGATGCTGGCGCGTGCCGGCTTCGACGTGCATTTCCTGTTGCGCAGCGAATACGCCGCGGTGAGCAAGCATGGCCTGCACGTCAACAGTACGGTGCATGGGCAACTGCACCTGCATCCGGTGCAGGCCTATGCCAGCGCCGCCGACATGCCGCCGTGCGACTGGCTATTGGTGGGCACCAAGTCCACCGGCAATGTGGACCTTGCGCCGACCATCGCCCAGGTGGCGGCGCCGGACGCCAAAGTGGTGCTCCTGCAAAACGGCCTCGATGTGGAAGACAGCCTGCGTCAACACCTGCCGCCGTCGCTGCATCTGTTGGGCGGCCTGTGCTACATCGGTGTGCACCGCTCGGCCCCCGGTGTGGTCGAGCATCAGGCGTTGGGCCGGGTCAACCTGGGCTATCACAGCGGCACGGCGGCCAACGATGAGGCGCAGCAACAGGCGATTGTCGAAGCCGGCGCCGGGCTGTTTCATCAAGCCGGCATCGAGTCTCAGGCCATGGCCAATGTGCATCTGGCGCGTTGGCACAAGCTGGTCTGGAATGTGCCGTTCAACGGCCTCTCGGTGTTGCTGGGCACGGGCACCACGGCCATGATGGCCGATGAGTCCAGCCGCGAGTTGATCCAGGCGCTGATGGCCGAGGTGGTGCAGGGCGCGCATGCCTGCGGGCATGAAATTGCTGCCAGTTACGCCGGGCAGATGTTCGCCATGACCGAAACCATGGACGACTATCTGCCTAGCATGTATCACGACCACCTGCACAAGCGACCGTTGGAACTGGCGGCCATCTACGCCCGTCCCTTGGCCGCAGCCAAAGCGGCCGGTTGCGAACTGCCACGCATGCAGGCGCTGTACCAGGCCTTGTGTTTTATTGATCGGCACAACCGCTGATTGGGGGGAGTCATTATGGCGAAGGGGTTGGGTGACAAGCTGGTGCTGGCGATGTCCTTTCTACCAGGCCGTCGGGCTGGAAGCCCTAATGAGTTGAGAATCCAGACCGAGCGCTAGCTGCTAAGCTCATTCCATCCCCGCCATCCTGGCAGTCCAGGAGGTTTTATGATTCGTTCGATGCTGTTTGCCACGGACCTCGGTCTGTATGCACCCTATGTGATGCAACACGCATTGGCGCTGGCGCGAACGTTCAAGGCTGACCTGTATGTGATCCACGTGGTCGAGCCCATCGGCTTGTTCGCCGAATCGGTGTTGCAGAGCTACCTTGATGAGGCCGCCTTGAGCGAATGGCAGAGCAAGGGGCTGAGCACGGTGATGGCGACGATTGAACAGCGCGTGCTGGACAGCTTTCGCGAGGAGTGGGGGGAAGGGGAGCAGGACCTGCAATGGATTCGCTCGGTCAAGGTGATCCAGGGGGACCCTTGCGAGGTGATTCTCGACCAGTTGCGAAAACTGTCCGTCGACTTGCTGGTCGTCGGCAGTCATAGCCAGGCAACCGGCGTGGCCGTCCCCCTTGGACGTACCGCCGCACGGGTGTTGCAGTTGTCTCCGGTGCCGGTTTACCTGGTGCCGTCGCTGCAGCGGCGGCGCAGTGACGACAATTGATCGGTAAAAACGATAAAAAGTTCTAGATTTATCCGCCAAACCTTTAATATAGTTATATACCGTCGCTGATACCCGTGGCGTCTATCTGCTTTGAGGGATTGATATGAAGCTTCAACAACTGCGCTACATCTGGGAAGTGGCGCACCACGACCTCAACGTTTCCGCTACCGCTCAAAGCCTCTACACCTCGCAGCCTGGTATCAGCAAGCAGATCCGCCTGCTCGAAGACGAGTTGGGCGTCGAAGTCTTCGCACGCAGTGGCAAACATCTGACCCGCGTCACTCCGGCTGGCGAGCGTATCATCACCACCGCCGGCGAGATCCTGCGTAAAGTCGAAAGCATCAAGCAGATTGCCCAGGAATTCTCCAACGAGAAGAAAGGCACCTTGTCGATCGCCACCACTCACACCCAGGCACGTTATGCACTGCCGCCGGTGATCCGCGATTTCATCAAGCAATACCCGGACGTAGCCCTGCACATGCACCAGGGTTCGCCAATGCAGATTGCCGAGATGGCCGCTGACGGCACCGTCGATTTTGCCATCGCCACCGAGGCCCTGGAATTGTTCGGCGACCTGGTGATGATGCCCTGCTACCGCTGGAACCGTTGCGTGGTTGTGCCCCAGGGGCACCCTTTGGCCAAGTTGCCGAAGCTGACCCTGGAAGCCTTGGCTGAATACCCGATTGTGACCTATGTGTTCGGCTTTACCGGCCGTTCCAAGCTCGACGAAGCCTTCAGCCATCGCGGCCTCACGCCCAAGGTGGTGTTCACCGCTGCCGATGCCGACGTGATCAAGACCTATGTGCGCCTCGGCCTGGGCGTCGGGATCGTTGCGAAGATGGCGGTCGACACCAACCTGGACAAAGACCTGGTGGTGCTGGATGCCAGCGAATTGTTCGAGTCCAGCGTGACCAAGATCGGTTTCCGTCGCGGTACTTTCCTGCGCGGCTTCATGTGCGATTTCATCGAGAAGTTCGCACCGCACCTGACCCGCGAAGTGATGGCCAAGGCGATCCAGTGCCACAACAAGCAAGAGCTGGAAGAGCTGTTCGACGGCGTCGAATTGCCCGTCCACTGACACGATTACCCTGTAGGAGCGAGCTTGCTCGCGAAGATCGCCAACGATAACGCGGGGCGCCAGGTTGTATGCGGCGCCCTTTGTGTTCCTTCGCGAGCAAGCTCGCTCCTACAGGGGCTGCAGGTTATCTGGCCTCGGTCACCGTAAAGTACTGCCGAGCGCCGGCCACCAGAATCTCCACCTCTTCATCGATACGCTTGCCCAGCAGGCCTTTGCCCAAGGGCGAGCGCGGCGTGATGACGGTCACCGGTTGCCCGACCACATCCACTTTCAAACCCGCTGCATCCGGCGCCAGGAACAGCCATTGCTGGCGACCGTCCTCGTCTTCCAGGCCTACCAGCGTGCCTGTCTCTATCCCGCGTTGATCATCGTATGCACGTAGCTGCAGGTTCTGGCACAGCACCAGCGATTGCTTGATCTCCTCCACTCGCCGGGCCTGCCCGGTGGCCAGGTATGACGCCTCCAGGCCGAGGGTGTCGTATTTGTTCTCGGCGATGTTTTCTTCGTGGGTCGCGGTTTCGTAGGCGGTCTGCGCGGCGCGTTGGACGATGTCGAGGTCGATGGTGAGTTTTTCCAGGATCAACTGGAGCACGGCGTGTTTATTCATGGCGGTAGTTGGCATCAATCGCAGAATTGCAGGACATTGGCCCGCGTCTTTTCATTGGGGGCGTTCTGGTCTTGTTGCAGCCAGAACTGGCATTTGGGGTTGGACAGATTACGCGCGTTGCTTCGTGCCTGGTCCAAGGCCTGTTGTTGTGCCTGTTTTTGCAGGTTCTGCTGGTACTGTTCGAACAGGCGGTTGGGTGGCTGCGGCTCAACCATCGCCGGTTTGCCCAATTGCTGAACCGCCTCGGCCACCGGCGCCAGGCTCTGGGGGAACAGGTAGCGAGACGCCAGCCAGGTGGTCAGCGCAATGGCGATAAACCCCAGCCACACGCCGGCGGCAATCGCAATGCAGAGCTTGAACAGCGACAGCGGACGGTCAGACATAAGGGCCTCCTGGCAGGCATTGACGGCATGGCGCTGATTGTCGCACAGCCTCCGTGCAGAATAATCGCTATCAAGCCTTCTGCATCCACGCATTTATGCGGACAATCAGACCTTTGATCGATGGAGCCCGGAATGAAAGCCCGCTGGGATATTTTTTGCAGTGTCGTCGACAATTACGGCGACATCGGCGTGACCTGGCGCCTGGCCCGGCAGTTGGTGGTGGAGCATGACTGTGACGTGCGCTTGTGGGTCGACGACCTGCGCGCCTTCGAACGCATGTGCCCGGACATTGATGTGCAGGCGGGCCGGCAATGGCAAGAGGGCGTGCAAGTGCGTCACTGGCCGGCCGAATGGCCGGGCGCACACCCTGCCGATGTGGTGATTGCCGCGTTCGCTTGCCAGCTACCGCCTGAGTACATGGACCGCATGGCCGAGCGTGAGCGTGCGCCATTGTGGATGAACCTCGATTACCTCAGCGCCGAAGACTGGGTGGTGGGCTGCCATCGCTTGCCTTCGGTGAAGTACAAAGGCGTGCAGAAATACTTTTTCTTCCCCGGTTTTCGCCCTGGCACCGGCGGCCTGTTGCGCGAAGCCGGCTTGTTGGAGCGCCGCGAGGCATTTCAGCAGGATGACGTCGCGCAGCAACAGTTCCTGCAAAGCCTGGGGGTTGCTCCGACGGCCGGCGCGCGTTTGATGTCGCTGTTTGCCTATGAGAATGACGGCTTGGCCGGCTGGCTGGACGTATTGGCAGCCGATGGGCGTGGGACGCACTTGCTGGTGCCGGAAGGGCGCATTCTGGGGGATGTGCAACGCTGGCTGGGCGTGAACAGCTTGTCCGCAGGCGACATCCAGGTGCGTGGTGCGCTGACCGTGCAGGTCATTGCATTCGTGCGTCAGGAGCAATATGACCGATTGCTATGGTGCTGCGAGTTCAACGCCGTGCGTGGCGAGGACTCTTTCGTGCGTGCCCAGTGGGCGGGCAGGCCATTGCTGTGGCACATCTACCGCCAGGACGAAGACATCCACCTGGACAAGCTCGACGCCTTCCTGGAACTGTACACCGCCGCACTTTCGCCGGCCGCCAAGGCTGCCATCGTTACGCTCTGGCAAGCCTGGAACGCTGATGGCGATATGGCACAGTCCTGGAAAATGCTGCTGGAACATTGGCCCGAGGTCAGCCAGCACGCGCAGAACTGGTGTCTGGAACAAGGCTTGCAGGCCGATCTTGCGACGGCGCTGGTACAGTTTTATGAAAGTTGGATATGATACGCCACCTTGATTTTTGTCAATCCCATCCAAATTTCGGATATACGCAATGAAAACTGGTAAAGAACTGAAACCCGGTACAGTGATCCGTCTCGAAAACGACCCTTGGCTGGTTCAGAAAGCTGAGTTCACCAAGTCTGGTCGTAACAGCGCAATCATGAAGACCAAGCTGAAGAACCTGCTGACCGGTTACAAGACCGAGATCGTCTACAGCGCCGATGACAAACTGGACGACGTGATCCTCGACCGCAAAGAAGCGACCCTGTCCTTCATCAGCGGCGACACCTACACGTTCATGGACACCACTGACTACACCATGTACGAGCTGAACGCTGAAGATATCGAAGCTGTTCTGCCGTTCATTGAAGAAGGCATGGAAGACGTCTGCGAAGCTATCTTCTTCGAAGAGCGCCTGGTTTCCGTAGAGCTGCCGACCACCATCGTGCGTAAGGTTGCTTACACCGAAGGCTCCGCTCGCGGCGACACTTCCGGCAAGGTGATGAAGCCTGCCAAGCTGAGCAACGGTACCGAACTGCAAGTGGCCGATTTCATCGAAATCGACGACCTGATCGAGATCGACACCCGTGAAGGTGGTTCGTACAAAGGTCGCGCCAAGAAGTAATTCTGGCCCCGGCGATACGAAAAAAAGCCCGACCTTGAGTCGGGCTTTTTCATGGGCGTCTGTTTATCAGACCGTTACATACAAGCGCACATCCACGTTGCCACGGGTAGCGTTGGAGTACGGGCAGACCTGGTGCGCGGCGTCGACCAGGCTTTGCGCATCATCCTGGGCCAGGCCCGGCAGGCTGATATGCAGGTCGATATCCAGGCCGAAGCCGCCAGGGATCTGGCCGATGCCCACGTGGGCAGTGATCGACGCGTCATCCGGGATTTTGCGTTTGGTCTGGCTGGCCACGAATTTCAGTGCGCCGATAAAGCAAGCGGAGTAGCCGGCAGCAAACAATTGCTCGGGGTTAGTGGCCTGGCCACCGGCACCGCCCAACTCCTTTGGAGTCGACAGCTTGACGTCGAGGATATTGTCGCTGGAAACGGCGCGACCATCACGGCCGCCAGTGGCGGTGGCTACTGCGGTGTAGAGCGTTTGCATGGGGCGTTCCTCTGTTTTTTAGCGCTAAACATTTGCGCGCTAAGTAGTTAGTGAGGCGAATGTATAGCGCTAATGTTTTGCGCGCAAGTTAAATTTTCAGCTTTTTTAGGTGAAAAAAATTTGAGGGGCACCACAGAGCAAAAAGTGGGAGCTGGCTTGCCTGCGATTGCGGTGTGTCAGCCCTGAAAATACTGACTGATTCGCCGCAATCGCAGCATAGGTATCTACATAACTTTGTGGGCTGTAGCAGCCCCCCGGTACCCACGATGCGAAGCGAGCTGCTCTTGCTCTTGATCTGCTTTTGATCTTGATCTTAGGCGCCCCGTTAAACCACGCTGGCCGGAATTCGACAGGGATTTGGGG
>NZ_QODJ01000061.1:0-36081 GCF_009935965.1 Pseudomonas sp. L13 | reverse complement strand
AGCCCTTTTGGTTACTTTTGGGGCTCTTTTCCAAAAGTGACCCGCTGTCAGAGCGGAACCCTAAGTGGCCGTTACCGCAGGAATGGATATGTACTCGGTATAACAGTGTCGCCTGCCAGGCCGCCTTCGCGAGCAAGCCCGCTCCCACAGTTGGATCGTGGAGTGTCAGGTAGATAGGGGGCGGCTGGCAGGCCGTCATCGCAGGCAAGCCAGCTCCCACACTTTTTAGCGCGCGCTCAGTTCAGCACTTCGCTCAAGGGAATGAAATTGACCCGGTCGCCAATGGCCAACGTGGTCCCTTCCATCACCTCCACAAAACCCTCAGCCCACGCCGCACTGCGCAGCACCCCGGAGCTTTGGTTGCGGTAGATGATCGCCTTGCCCTGTTCGATCCGCCCGCGCAGGTACTCGCGACGGTTGCCAGGCTTGGGCCAGACAAACCCTGCCGGCACTTCGAAGCGCAACGGCTGCACCTCCACCACACCTTGGCGGCGCAGCAGATACGGACGCGCCAACAGCGCAAAGGTCACCAGGGTCGAAGCCGGGTTGCCCGGCAGGCCGATCACCGGCACGCCACGAAAATGCCCGAAGGTCAGCGGCTTGCCCGGCTTGATCGCCAGCTTCCACAGCGCCAGCTCACCCTCTTCGCGCAAGGCAATGCCGAGGAAGTCCGCCTCGCCCACCGACACACCGCCGGTCGACAGGATCAGGTCAACGCTGCCCAGCCCCGCCAGGCGCGCGCGGGTCTGTTCCAGATCATCCGGCAAAATCCCGGCATCAATCACTTCACAGCCCATGCGCACCAGCCAACTGCACAGCACGCGGCGGTTGCTGTTGTAGATCTGCCCAGGGCCGAGCGGCAGCCCTGGCTCGATCAGCTCATCGCCGGTCGACAACACGGCCACGCGCACGCGCCGCACCACCTCGAGTCGATCACGCCCAAGGGATGCGGCCAAACCCAGCTCGATGGGGCCCAGGCGGGTGCCGGCATTGAGTACGGTCTCGCCGACGGTGGTCTCCTGGCCCTGGGGACGGATGTTGTCGCCCTTGTGCAACGGCTCGGTAAAACTGACGCGCTGGTCGGCATGCACCACGGCGTTTTCCTGCATCTGCACGCAGTCCGCGCCCTGGGGAACCGGCGCGCCGGTAAAAATGCGCGCACAGGTACCGGCCGCCAAGGGTTCAGGGGCAGTGCCGGCGAAAATACGCTGGCTCACCACCAAGGGTTCGCCGGTCCAGTCCGCCAGGCGCACGGCATAGCCGTCCATGGCGCTGTTGGGCCACGGCGGCAGATCGAGCGTGGAGATCAAGTCCTGGGCCAATACCCGGCCATCACACTCAGCCAGGGGCAGCACCTGCTGCTCGCGGATCGGTGCAGTGCCAGCCATGTCGAGCAAACGCTGCAAGGCCGCTTCCACCGGCATCAGGGCGCCGGTCTTGCCGGGCTTATCCACGGGATTCACAAGGTTCGGCCTGCTTGAGGTGCGGGACGAAATTGCACGGGCGGTGACGGTTATCCAACTGCTCGGCGAGGATGCCGTCCCAACCGGTGCGCACGGCATTGGTGGAGCCCGGCAGGCAGCACACCAGGGTGCCATTGGCCAACCCCGCCAAGGCGCGCGATTGCACGGTGGAGGTGCCGATATCGGCCACGGAGATCTGGCGGAACAGCTCGCCGAAACCATCGACCTGCTTGTCGAGCAGGCAGCTCACTGCTTCAGGCGTGCTGTCGCGGCCGGTGAAGCCGGTGCCGCCGGTAATCAGCACCACTTGCACCACGTCTTCGGCGATCCAGTGGGCCACCTGGGCGCGGATCTTGTAGAGGTCGTCCTTGAGCAGCACACGCTCGGCCAGGTGGTGGCCGGCGGCGGTGAGGCGGTCGACGAAGACCTGGCCGGAGGTGTCAGTCTCCAGGGTGCGGGTGTCGCTGACGGTCAATACAGCAATATTGAGGGGTACGAAGGGCGCATCGGCCTTGGCTTTCATGGCACGGTCCGGTTGTCGAAGGAACAGCCCGATGTTATATCACAGGCCCCTGTTTACCTGCCGCAGCGCAACCATCATGAGCTTTGAATTTTCCTCCCTACCGTGTTCAATCCTGTTGTTGGCCGGAGGTCGCGGCCAACGCATGGGCGGCCAGGACAAAGGGCTGCTGGAATGGCAAGGCCAGCCCTTGATCGCCCACTTGCATCAGTTGGCCCGGCCGCGCACCGATGACCTGATCATCTCGTGCAACCGCAACCATGAGCGCTACGAGGCCTATGCCGACCAACTGGTGAGCGATGACAGCCTGGATTTTCCCGGCCCTTTGGCGGGTATCCGCGCGGGACTCTTCGCCGCACGCCATGCGCATCTGCTGATCTTGCCTTGCGATGTGCCGCAGATTGATGCGCGACTATTGGCTGACCTGTGTGCGACCGTACGACGCAACCCGCAACTGCCGGTGATGGTGCGCCAGGGTGAATACTGGGAACCCTTACTGTGCATCATCCCCACTGGCCTGAAAAACCAGGTGGAACAGGCATGGCAAGCGGGTGAACGCAGCCCGCGCAAGCTCTGGCTGCAACTGGGCGCGGTGGCCCTGCAATGCCCGGCCGACGACCCGCGCCTGGCCAATCTTAATACGCCCGAGCTGTTGCACCCCGGGGCTGGCGTGTCAGAATGAACCCTGCACAAGGAACTTTGCCGGCGTCCCGTACGTCACAAGGTCAGCAATTTAAAAGTATTCTCTCGGAGACAAACTCATGACTCAACGGACCATCGCCGCTCTCATGCTTGCACTGGGCCTTGCCACCCTCGCCGGTTGCGCTTCGCCAACAGTGATCACCCTGAATGACGGTCGTGAAATCCAGGCTGTCGACACCCCGAAGTTTGACGAAGATTCGGGCTTCTACGAATTCCAGCAACTTGACGGCAAGCGCACCCGCATCAACAAAGATCAGGTTCGCACCGTTAAAGACCTGTAAGCCTTAGCGCTTGCACACAAGGCCCGCCTCGCGCGGGCCTTGTTGTTCCTGGGGCTTACCAGCCCAGGGTGATCTGGCTGCGGAAGCTGCGCTCCTGGCCGCTCACCGGGTCAATAAAGCGCACGCCCTGGGCCAACAGCTTGAGTGGCCTGGTGTAATCGTCCTCGGCATCCTTGATCACTTCGGGGTAGAACGGGTCATTGCAGATGCTCGCTCCCAGCGCCGTCATATGCACGCGCAGCTGGTGCTTCTTGCCGGTCACCGGGAACAGGCCGTAGCGCCATAGATCGCCATTTTTCTCGCGCACCTCTACCGCCGTCTCAGTGTTGCTAGCGCCCGGCCCTTCCTGCATGCGAAAGAAAGGTTCGCCATCCACCAGGCGGCTTTTGTGCACCAACGGGAAGCTGAGGTGCGGCAAGGCCGGTGCGATGGCTTCGTAGAATTTGTCGATACGTCGAGTGGGAAACAATTGCTGATAGGCCGAACGGCTATGCGGGTTGGCGGAGAACAGCACCAACCCCGCCGTATGCCGGTCAATACGGTGCAGAGGCACCAGGGCGGGGTTGTCCAGGCGCCGGATCAAGCGTCGCAACAAGGTGTGCTCGACGTACTCGCCAGCGGGTGTCACTGGCAGGAAATGCGGTTTGTCCGCTACCACCAGGTGCTCATCGGCGTACAGGATGCTTTCCTGCACCGGAATCACTTTCTCGTTGGGCACTTCGCGAAAGTAATAGATGCACAGGCCTTCCTTGTAGCCCAGGCCCAGGCTGATCGGGCTGCCGTTGACATCCAGCACCCGGCCTCGGGCAATGCGGTCCAGCCACTGTTCACGGCTAATGGCCGGGAAGTGTGCGCACAGGCAGTCGAGCACCGTCCCCCAGGAGCCCGGCGGCAAGTACAGGGTGCTGGCTTGGTGCTGGGAGGGAGAAAAAGTGGAAGTAGACATGCCGACGCTCAAAGCCTGGAAACAGGCGGGCATTATCGCCCATGGCGCGCGATTGCCTAGGGCCTATCTCAGGCCTTGGCCAGTTGAGTCCGCAGCACCGGCGAGGCGCTTGCCGCCTCGGTAAATTCCTTGAGCCAGCGCAGCACGTCCACCGCTTCCCAACGGCCTGGGTCATACAGCGCGTAGAGCAAGCCCTGATACCCCACCACATCCAGCTGCTTGTGATAACCGGCGCGCTGGAACAGCGCCTCGATTTCCGCAAAGCAGGTGTTGAAATGCACTTTGTTAAACGGCGTCTTGCCTTCCGTGACCAGGCCATCGAGGCGCAGTTCGTTCACCGCGTCGCGCACCACATCGGCGGCCATGCGATTGACGCTGCTTTTAAGTTGTTCAACATTCACCACGGGCGTTCCCTCTATTCAATCGCTGTACGAATATACAGTAACTGAATATTTGAAAAGCCGCCATCGCATAAATCTCAGCCCAGGAAGGCAACCACCTGCTCGGTGTCGAACGGCCAGTCCAGTTCCGCCCCGGTGTCCATGCGGCGAAGCACCGGAATCCGCAGGCCGTAGACGTCCGTCAGGTCCTGGGGATCGGTGATATCCACCAACTCCACCAACAGCCCATGTTCGACGAGCGGCATGACTTCGGCTTCGGCGATCTCACACAGATGGCAACCCAGGGTGCCGAACAGCTGGCATTCAGGAAGCATGATGAAAGGACTCAGGTCACAAAACGAACCTCCATTCTAAGCCCAACAAGCCCCTTGTAGGAGCGAGCTTGCTCGCGAAAAACTCCCGTGCGCCGCGTTCATTCAGGAGCCCCGCGCTAGCGTTGACGTTTTTCGCGAGCAAGCTCGCTCCTAGGGTGTAAAAAGCCTGATCCAGATCACCATGGCCTATAACTGATTCAGCGATTCTCGCGGCTTTTTTGCCGCTCACCCTGCAACGGAGATGCCTGTGTTCGCCAACCTGCTGATTATCCTGGCCTCATCCCTGGTGGTGATTGCGCTGTTTCGCCGGCTGCAATTGCCCCCTGTGCTGGGCTACCTGTGCGTTGGCCTGGCAGTGGGGCCCACCGCGTTGGACTGGGTCAATGACAACGAAGACCTGCCGGACCTCGCCGAGATGGGCGTGGTGTTCCTGCTGTTTTCCCTGGGGCTGGAGTTTTCCCTGTCGAAAATGTTGGCGCTGCGCAGCGTGGTCTTCGGCCTGGGCAGCCTGCAGGTGCTGGGGTGTGGGGCATTGCTGGGCGCATTACTGATGGGCTTTGGCCTCGCACCCGGCATCGCGTTGCTGCTGGGCGCAGGGCTGGCGTTATCGTCCACGGCCATTGTCAGCAAGGAGTTGACCAGCCTCGGTGAGATCTTCAGCAGTCATGGCCAGAACGCGATAGGCGTGTTGCTGTTTCAGGACGTCGTGGCGGTGTTGCTGCTGACATTGGTGCCGGTGTTTGCCGGCAGCAGTGACCAAGCCTGGTACTGGGCGCTGCCGCTGACCCTGGGCAAGACCGTGGTGCTGTTCGTGGGCCTGTTGCTCGCCAGCCGCTGGTTGCTGCCGCGCCTGTTCCGTGAAGTCGCCGCGTCTCATTCGGCGGAGCTGTTTGTGCTGCTGGCGCTGGTGATTGTCTTGCTCACCGCGTGGCTCACCCACCTGCTGGGCCTGTCCCCTGCCCTCGGTGCGTTCCTGGCCGGCATGCTGCTGGGCGAGAGTCATTACCGGCACCAGATCGAAGCGGATATCCGCCCGTTTCGCGACATCCTGCTGGGGCTGTTTTTTGTCAGCATCGGCATGCTCATCGACCTGCAGGTGTTCGTCAGCCACAGCCTGTTGATCCTCGGCCTGACCCTCACGTTGATGCTGGTCAAAGGCATGGTGGTCGCGGCGCTGGTCAAATGGCGTAACAGCGACACCGAAACGGCCTGGCGCAGCGGCCTGGCATTGGCCCAGGGCGGCGAGTTCTGTTTTGCGCTGATGGCGCAGATGCAGCAGAGCCGGTTGATCCCCGATGAGTTCAACGGCTTGCTATTGGCCGCCACCTTCTGCTCGATGCTGCTGACACCGCTGCTGTTGCGTGCGGCACCGGCCGTTGCCCTGCGCCTGCACCGCAAGCCCAACCAGCAAGTGCAACTGGAGCAGATCACCGCGCTCAATGCCCAACTGCACGGGCACGTGGTGATTTGCGGGTATGGCCGCGTAGGTCAGTCCATCGGGCGCTTTATGCGCCGCGAACAACAGGCGTTTATCGCCCTGGATGATGACCCCGAACGGGTGCAGGAAGCCGCCACCGAGGACAGCAGCGTGCATTACGGCGACTGCCGCCGTGGCGCCTTGCTCAGCGCCGTCGGCCTGGAGCGGGCGCGGTTGGTGGTGATCGCGGTGGACAACAGCGATGTCGCCCTGGTGGTGCTCAAGGAGGCGCGGCAGCTCAACCCCGACGTGCCGATCCTGGTGCGCACCCGCGATGACAGCCAGTTGGCTGAGCTCAAGGCCGCGGGCGCCAGCGAAGTGGTGCCCGAGTTGCTGGAGTCGAGCCTGATGCTCGCCGCCCATGCCCTGATCCTGCTGGGCCTGCCGGACCAACAGGTGCAGGCGCGGGTGGATGAGGTACGGCACAACCGCTACCGCCTGCTACACGGTTTTTACCCGCCGCCAAACACTGACGAAGAAGCGCCGATCAATCCTGACTGACCGCGCCGATTTTGTGGATCGACAGGTCCGCACCGTAATACTCCTGTTCCTGAGTCAAGCGCAGCCCTTGCACGCGCTTGATCACGCCGTACACCAGCAAGCCGCCGCCAAACGCTACCGTCACGCCCAGCCCGGTGCCGATCAACTGGCTGATCAGGCTCACACCGCCCAGCCCACCCAGGGCGGTCTGACCGAAGATGCCGCAGGCAATGCCGCCCCACACACCACACAAGCCATGCAACGGCCACACGCCCAGCACGTCGTCGATCTTCCAACGTGCCTGGGCCGCGATAAAACACCACACGAACAAGCCGCCAGCCACCACGCCCGTGACCAACGCGCCCACCGGGTGCATCAGGTCGGAGCCGGCGCAAATCGCCACCAACCCGGCCAAGGGACCATTGTGCAAAAAGCCAGGATCGTTACGGCCAATCACCAGCGCAGCCACGGTGCCACCGACCATGGCCATCAGCGAATTGACCGCCACCAGGCCACTGACGCCATTGAGGGTTTGCGCGCTCATCACGTTAAAGCCGAACCAGCCCACGATCAGAATCCACGAGCCCAGCGCCAGGAAAGGAATGCTCGACGGCGCAAACGCCACCAGGCGCCCTTCGCGATACCGCCCATTGCGAGGGCCCAGCAACAATACCGCCGCCAGCGCCAGCCAGCCGCCCATGGCGTGCACCACCACGGAGCCGGCAAAGTCGTGGAAGCTGGCGCCAAAGGTTGCGAGCAGCCAGGCTTGCAGGCCAAAGTTGCCGTTCCACACCAGGCCTTCGAAGAACGGGTAAATAAACGCCACGATCAGCGCGGTGGCACACAGCTGCGGCGCAAACTTCGCACGCTCGGCAATCCCGCCGGAAATGATCGCCGGAATCGCCGCGGCAAACGTCAGCAGGAAGAAAAACTTCACCAGGCCGTAACCATGATCGGCGCTGATCACGGCGGCCGGTTGCAGGAAGCTCACACCGTAGGAGATCCAATAGCCTATAAAGAAATAGGCCAGCGTTGAAATCGCAAAATCACTGAGGATTTTCGACAAGGCGTTGACCTGGTTCTTCTGGCGTACCGTGCCGACTTCAAGGAAGGCAAAGCCGGCGTGCATGGCCAGTACCATGACCGCGCCAATCAGGATGAACAGGGTGTTGGAACTGTGGACAAGGGTGTCCACTGCGCTTTGCAAGTTTTCCATGGAGGGTGGCAGGCCTGCATCAAGGCAAAAAGCACCAAAGCGGTTCAAGCCAGGGTTTCACGCACTAAATTGGCACCGCCGGCTTCGCCCCTCTTCAGAGGGCGTGAACCGCTTTAGCGCAGCGATCAACACAACAGGCCGTTGCCGACAGGGTTTTTCCGCGAAGTTGAGTGATTTAGGGTAAGGTTTTTCAAGGTTTTTACCTCGACCGCCCGGATTCAGCGCAGGCCTCAGGGCCTGCGCACCAAGGCAAAGCAAAAGCTGTACCACACAATTGCACTGAACCTTCAGCCAACGCCGCGACTCGAAACCACACGTACAGATCAGCTACCCACGGAGACAACCATGGCCGGTAAAACAGCAAAGACTGCTCAAGAGATACTGATGGAGGATTTTCAAACCCTGGTCAGCGATACCGAAAAGTTGCTGGACGACACCGCCGTGCTGGCCGGTGACCAGGCTGACGAGCTGCGCACCAAGATCCACGAGAGCTTGCTCAAGGCCCGCGAGACCCTGCAACTGACCGAAGACTCATTGCGCGAGCGCGGCCAGGCGGCGATCACTGCCACCGAAGACTACGTGCAAGCCAACCCATGGCAGTCGGTCGGCATTGCTGCCGGCGTAGGCTTTTTGATCGGTCTGCTGGCTACAAGGCGCTAACCATGTCTATCGGCGAATCCAGCTCATCCACGAGCGCACATTCCTCAGCAAGCGGTTCGACTTCCCGACGCCTGGGCGCAGCTGTGCTGGGCTTGCTGCACAGTCACGTCGAGTTGTTTGGCATTGAATTACAAGAGCAAAAGGCCCGTACCGTCAGCCTTTTGCTGTTTGCCGGCCTGGCGTTGGTGTTTGCCCTGCTGTTGCTGGTGGGGTTGTCGACGCTGGTGATGATCCTGGTGTGGGACACAGGCTATCGCCTCACCGGTATCATCTGCCTGTGCGTGTTCTATAGCCTGGCCGCTGCGTTCTGCGGTGTGCGTTTGAAGGCGGCGGTGTTCGATGAATCCACGCCCTTCCACGCCACGCTCGAAGAACTGGCCAATGACCGGGAGCGCCTGCTGCCATGAGCATGACTGAGATCCCGCAAAACACGTCACGCCGGGAAATGCGCAAAGCCTTGATCCGCCTGCGCATGGAAATGCACCGTCAGGAAATCCGGCATGAGTCCCAACAACTCATGGCGCCCCTGCACAAAATGCGCAACATGCGCCACAACTGGCAGGACAGCCTGGGCATCAAGCACGCGCCGTTGTGGGGCGTGGCGGCGGTCACGCTGATGGGCTTCTTTACCGGCAAAGGCGCCAAGGGCGGCAGCATCAGCAGCGTCACGCGCCTGGTGCGGTTGGGTGCCGGGTTGATCCCGCTGATCAAGTTGGCCATGCAAGGCTCTTCGCGCAAAAGCTGACCTTCGAAAGCCAATGACCGCAATGACCAGACACCTGCTGGTCATTGCGGTTTTTTGCGCTGGCTGTTAATTGATATCGACCCGGCTTACCGCTGGATTCGCTTGCACCACAAAAGCCGAAGCGGGAAGCTGGAACTGTCATTCACCTTACGGAGAGCCTGCGCCTTGGATTGGCCCACCCTGCTGACCCGCGAACGTCTTGGAAAACCCCTGCACAGCCCTGAAGAACTGGGCCGCAGCCCCTTTCACAAAGATCACGACCGTATTATTTTCTCCGGCGCGTTCCGGCGCCTGGGGCGCAAGACCCAAGTGCATCCGGTTTCGAGTAACGACCATATCCATACACGCTTGACCCACTCCCTGGAAGTCAGCTGCGTGGGGCGTTCACTCGGCATGCGCGTGGGCGAAACCCTGCGCAGCGCCCTGCCCGACTGGTGCGACCCGAGCGACCTGGGCATGGTGGTGCAATCGGCCTGCCTGGCCCATGACATCGGCAACCCGCCATTCGGGCATTCTGGTGAAGACGCCATTCGCCACTGGTTCCAACAGGCCGCCGGGCGCGGCTGGCTGGATGACATGAGCAGCGCCGAACGCAATGACTTCCTGAACTTCGAAGGCAATGCCCAGGGCTTTCGGGTACTCACCCAACTTGAGTACCATCAGTTCGACGGCGGCACGCGGCTGACCTACGCCACGTTGGGCACTTACCTCAAATACCCCTGGACCGCCCGCCACGCCGACTCGCTGGGCTACAAGAAACACAAGTTCGGCTGTTATCAGAGCGAGCTGCCGATTCTTGAGCAGATCGCCCACAAGCTTGGCCTGCCCCAGTTGGAGGAGCAACGCTGGGCACGTCACCCGCTCGTCTACCTGATGGAGGCCGCCGACGATATCTGCTATGCGCTGATCGACTTGGAAGACGGCCTGGAAATGGAGCTTCTGCAGTACGCCGAAGTCGAGTCGCTGCTGCTGAACCTGGTCGGCGATGACCTGCCGCAAACCTATCGCCAACTGGGCCCAATGGACTCACGTCGCCGCAAGCTGGCGATCCTGCGCGGCAAAGCCATCGAGCACCTGACCAACGCGGCGGCGCAGGCGTTTGTCGAGCAGCAGGACGCCCTGTTGGCCGGCACGCTGCCCGGTGACTTGGTGGAACACATGCACGGCCCGGCAAAGCGCTGCGTGCTGGATGCCAAGGACATGGCACGCAAGAAGATCTTCCAGGACAAGCGCAAGACGCTGCATGAGATCGGGGCCTATACGACCCTGGAAATCCTGCTGAATGCCTTTTGCGGCGCGGCCCTGGAACAACATGGCGGGCGCACGCCGTCGTTCAAGAACCGGCGCATTCTCGATTTGCTGGGCAATAGCGCGCCGGACCCCGCCTGGCCGCTGCACGCCTCTTTCCTGCGCATGATTGACTTCATCGCCGGTATGACCGACAGCTACGCCACCGAAATGGCACGGGAAATGACCGGGCGCTCCAGCCCTCAATAACCACTCTATCCAGCTGCCTGTTCCCTGAAGCGAATTGCCCTACGATGGGAACAGAGCGGCCTGATCGAATTCGTACAGGCGCACGAAGAATAATCACGCGCGCCCCCAACGGACCCGCCGAGTAATTCCTACTGCCCCCATCGACGCTTGCCTTACTGTGTGCTCTTTATGCCCAGCTATTCTCTTCGTATTCTTTTGGTGGAGGATCACCCCTTTCAACTCATGGCCACCCAGTGCCTGCTCAGAAGCTTCGGCTTCGATCAACTGACCCCGGTGGAAAACGCCGAGCAAGCCATACGCGTGATGAGCCAGTCCCAACACCCTTTCGACCTGATGTTATGCGACCAATGCCTGCCAGACCTGCCCGGGCTTGAACTGGTGGAAATCGCCAGCCGTCGGCGCTTCATCACCGGCGCTATCCTGTTAAGCGGCTTACCCACCTCGGAATTGGTCAACCTGACGATACAAGCGGCACAACGAGGTCTCCCCCTGATTGGCTACTTATCAAAACCGTTGAACAAAGATGAGCTTGAGAGATTAATCCGCTTAACTTAACCCGCTCTTGTAGGATTTTAAACATCAGCTATAACGAAAAAAGATACGAGGTCCGCCGTAAATCTCCAAGCTTCCCTCCTTGCCGGGCTCATCTCCAAATCGCTTACACGCCCTGTCACGATTACCTAACAACTTGTAGGCCCATACCTTTTTAAATGTAGGAACTTTCCTGTTCTGCATCTACTCCTTGTGAGCTTCATACTGCGCACTCACCTTCTGAGCTAATGTGCCCGCTTTATCTGCACCTGCATGGAAAGTGACTATGAACACAGTTTTTATCATCGATGACCACCCCGTTATCCGGCTTGCCATTCGAATGTTGCTGGAGCACGAAGGTTACAAAGTCGTCGGCGAAACAGATAACGGGTGCGATGCCATACAGATGGTCCGTGAATGCCTTCCAGACCTGGTGATTCTCGACATCAGCATCCCGAAACTTGATGGCCTTGAGGTGCTCTGCCGGTTCAACGCCATGAACACCTCGATGAAAACCCTGGTGCTCACGGCCCAATGCCCCACGCTGTTTGCCACGCGCTGCATGCGCTCGGGGGCGGAAGGCTACGTGTGCAAGGAGGGTGACCTGAGCGAGTTGCTGAGTGCCATTCGCGCGGTGCTGTCCGGCTACAACTACTTCCCCAGCCAGGCCTTGAATGGTCCCGGAACCGAAGGCATGGATGCTCAAGAACTGGAACTGTTCAAGACCGTCAACGACCGGGAACTGATGGTCCTGCAACTGTTTGCACAGGGCCGCACTAACAAGGAAATCGCTAAAGGCATGTTCTTAAGTAACAAGACCGTCAGCACTTATAAAAAGAGACTCATGCAAAAACTCCAAGCCAAATCCTTGGTTGACCTCATCGAGATGGCAAAACGAAACGCGCTAGTGTGAGAAAGCGGATGCCCAGGCGTATAAAGGACTATCTAATAATACTAAGTGCCGGTTTGTACTTCAGCACCACTGTGCTCGCTGAGCACCAAACCAGCCCGGAACGCTTCACCCTCTTGAGTCGCGCGGGAGCTGTTCAACTGGACACCCATTTTGACAAGGCCCAGCGCCAGTGGCTGCAGAACAAACGTGAACTAACGCTGGGGACATCCAAGCCCGACTACCCGCCCTTCGACCTCACTTCCAGCGGCCATGATTACGAAGGCCTTACCGCCGACTATGCAGGACTGCTGGCCAAGGCACTCTCCCTGCCCATCACTGTGATGCGCTACCCCTCCCGAGCGGCGGCCATTCGTGCCCTGGAAGCCGGGGAAATTGACCTGCTGGGCTCCTCCAACGGGTTTGAAGCTGCAACGCCGAACCTTATCCTCTCCGAACCCTATGCCGTGGACCAGCCGGTGCTGGTCACGCGCGAGGGAGAAACCCGCAGCCTCAGCGAAGGCCTCGACGGGCTGCGCCTGAGCCTTGTTTATCACTACCTGCCGCTCAATGAGGTGGAAAAGCTGTACCCCAAGGCGATCATCCGCGCCTACCCGTCTTATCAAAATGCCTTGAATGCAGTGGCCTTCGACCAGGCGGATGTGTTTCTCGGTGACACCATTTCCACCCATTACATGATCAACAAGGGCTATCTCAAAAACATCCGCATGGCCAACTTCGGCAAGCATGAAGCTTATGGTTTCAGTTTTGCCACACGCCAGGACAACCGGATGCTCCTCAGCATTGTCGATTCGGCCCTGGCCTCGGTGCCCATCAACGAAAGGGACAGCATTGCCAAGCGCTGGAGCGCCGGCAGCGACATCCTGCTGACCGACCAGAAACTGCAACTGACCCAGCGCGAAGAGCGTTGGCTCAAAGATCACCCGGTGGTCACGGTGATCGTCAACGAAACCTTCGCGCCCCTGACGTTCTTCGATGCGGACGGTAACTTTCGCGGCATTACCGCCGATCTGCTGGAGTTGATTCGCCTGCGCACCGGCCTGCGTTTTTCGATCCAGCGCGGGCGCGACGTCAACGCGATGATCGACCAGGTCGCGACCCAGAAAGTCGATATGATCGGGGCCGTCGTTCCGAGCAACGAAAGAGACTCGCTGCTTAATTTCAGCCGACCCTACCTGGAAAACTCCTATGTACTGTTGACGCGCAAAGAGCCAGGGGCGCCCTCGAACATGGAGCAAATGGCCGGAAAGCGCCTGGCGATAACCCAGGGTAACCCGTTGGCCACTACCTTGAGCAAAGACTTCCCCCAGGTCCATCTGGTGGAAACCAGTGATACGTTCAGGGCATCGGAGTTGCTCGCCCAAGGCCAAGTGGACGGTGCCGTGAACAACCTGGTGATCGCCAACTACTTGCTGTCATCCCAGGCGTTTCAAGACCGGCTGCAGATCAGCGCCAGTATCGGAACCACCCCCGCGACGTTCGCCCTGGCCACCTCGCGCCATGCCACGGAATTGAGTTCAATCCTCGACAAGGCGCTGCTCAGCATTGCCCCGGATGAAATGGGCGTGATCAACAGCCGTTGGCGTGGCTACACGGCCGCCTCCGACAGTTACTGGCGGAACTACCATCAATTGATCGCCCGAATCATCATCGGCACCGGGCTCTTGCTATTGATTTCCTTAAGCTGGAACGCCTATATGCGCCGCCAGATCAAGCATCGGAAAATGGCCGAACGCGCCCTCAACGATCAGTTCGAGTTCATGCGCGCACTGGTCAATGAGACGCCGCATCCGATCTACGTGCGCGACCGCAATGGGCTGTTGCAGACCTGTAACGACAGCTACCTGCAGGTGTTCGATGTCAAGCGCGAAGAGGTGATCGGCAAAAGCGTGACCCAGATGACCATGGCCCTGGCGTCGGAAGCAGCCCAGTATCATGCTGACTATCTGCGCGTAGTCGCCGAGGGTAACCCGCTGATCCTCGATCGCAGCCTGCATATCCACGACAGGAAACTGACCATCTACCATTGGATCCTGCCCTACCGCGACTCCACGGGTGAAGTCCAAGGCATCATCGGTGGCTGGATCGATATCAGTGACCGACGCCAGCTATTCGATGAGCTACGCGCCGCCAAGGAGCGTGCCGACGAGGCCAACCGCGCCAAGAGCACGTTCCTGGCCACCATGAGCCACGAGATTCGCACCCCAATGAACGCCGTGATCGGCATGCTCGAACTGACGCTCAAGCGCGCCGACCAAGGGCACCTTGACCGTCCGGCGATCGAGGTGGCGTACAACTCGGCCAGAGACCTGCTGGAGCTGATCGGTGACATTCTCGACATCGCGCGTATCGAGTCCGGCCGCCTCAGCCTGGCGCCGGAGCGCGTCAACCTGCGGGAGGTGATTGAATCAGTGGTGCGCGTCTTCGACGGGCTGGCACGGCAGAAAACCCTCAGCCTGCTGCTGGAGTTCAAACCCGATCTGAACGATATCGAGGTGCTGATAGACCCGCTGCGCTTCAAGCAGGTGCTATCGAACCTTGTGAGCAACGCGATCAAGTTCACCGAACAGGGGCAGGTCAAGATCAAGGTGGAGCTGCAGCCTACCCAGGCACCGGAGCAGATCGAGCTGAAACTGGTGGTGGAAGACACCGGCATCGGCATCAGCCGGGAAGACCAACTGCGCCTGTTCGAACCCTTTGCCCAAGCGGACAACTCCGGGCAACTGGCCCGCAGTGGCGCGGGCCTGGGGCTGGTGATCTGCCGCAGCCTGTGCGCGATGATGGGCGGCCAATTGAGCCTGAGCAGCGTGCCCATGGTAGGCACCCAGGTGCACGTCAACCTCAGCATGCCTCGCCTGCAAGCGATCCAGGCGGTGGGTGAACACACGCCGCAAACGCCGGCCACCGCACTGGTGCTTAACGTACTGGTGGTAGACGACCACCCGGCGAACCGCCTGCTGATGTGCCAGCAACTGGGCTACCTGGGGCATAAATTCACCGCTGCCGAGCACGGTGCGGCGGGGTTCCAGGCCTGGCGTAAAGAGCATTTCGACTTGGTAATTGCCGACTGCAACATGCCCATCATGAACGGCTATGAACTGAGTCGCTCTATCCGTGAGTATGAGCAGCGCGAACAATTGGTGCCCTGCGTGGTACTGGGCTTTACCGCCAATGCCCAGCCAGAAGAAAGACAACGGTGCGTGCAGGCCGGCATGGATGACTGCCTATTCAAGCCCATCAGCCTCACCGTATTGGAGCGCCAATTGGCACACATCGTCCCTAAAGCCGTGCACCAACGACTGGACCTCGAATGCCTGGAAGCGTTGACCGGCGGTGACCCCCATTTGAGTCGACGCCTGCTGGAGGAACTACTGAGCAGCAGCCATCAAGACCGCCAGATCCTTAGCGAACTGCTGGATCGACATGCCCCACTCTCGGAAATTATTGAGCAAGCCCACAAGATCAAGGGCGCAGCCCGTATCGTGCAAGCCCATTCATTGGCGGGGCAATGCGAAGCCTTGGAGCAAAGCTGTTCGCGCAATGAGGAATGGGCCGTGATCGAAAGCGGTATCAAGGCCCTGGAACAACTCATGCGGGAACTGGAAAAGATGCTGCAGGTTCAACTGGATGAGCTGCACAGCCAATAAGCGCCAGGGCCGGTAGGGGTAGGAGTGAGCAAACGCATCCCTACTCCAACCTGCCTTAGCACCAGCCGCTTCAGCAGTCGGTCAACCGCAGGAAAATCTCCACCAGCCGCTCAATGCCCAGCTGGTCCTGAGGGGTGAACCGGGCCAGCAATGGGCTGTCGAGGTCAAGAACGCCAATCAGGCGACCGTCCTTGACCAAGGGCACTACCAATTCACTGTTCGAAGCGCTGTCACAGGCGATATGGCCTGGGAACGCGTGCACGTCCTCCACGCGCTGGGTTTGCTGTGAAGCCGCAGCCGCACCACACACGCCACGACCAAACGGAATGCGCACACAGGCGATCTGCCCCTGAAAGGGCCCAAGCACCAATTCTTCATTGCGATTGAGGTAAAAGCCCGCCCAGTTCAAGTCATCCAACTGGTTGAACAGGAACGCGGAAAACTGCGCACTGTTGGCAATAAAATCGCGCTCATCAGCCAACAGCGACTCCAATTGCGCGCACAGCATGGCATAGCCATCAAGACCGCTGCCGGCCTGTTGTAAATCGATCATGGTTGACGTTCCAGCAATTTAAGACCCACCCAGTAACGGGCGAATTGATAGGCACACCGGCCATTGCGGTTGCCGCGCCCGGTGGCCCAACGCACCGCAAGTACATCAAGCTGTTCATCGCGCTGCCACTGCAAGCCGGCCTTGCTGGCCAACTCACCGATCCAGTGCTCCACCACATCCAGGAAATGCTCCTGGCTAAACGGGTAGAACGACAGCCACAGGCCAAAACGATCCGACAAGGCAATCTTGTCTTCAACCGCCTCGCTCGGGTGCAATTCGCCATCCACGCGCTTCCAGTTGTCATTGTCGCTCTGGTTTTCCGGCACCAGGTGGCGACGGTTGGACGTGGCATACAGCAGCACGTTTTCCGGCGCCTGTTCCAGGGAGCCATCGAGCACGCTCTTGAGCACGCGATAGTCGCCTTCGCCAGCTTCAAACGACAGGTCATCGCAAAACAGAATAAAGCGTTGGGGGAGCTTGAGCAGTTGCTCGACCACCCGCGGCAGGTCCGCCAGGTGGTCACGCTCGATCTCGATCAAGCGCAGGCCCGCCTTGGCGTGCTGGGCAAGCAAGGCACGAACCATGGAGGACTTGCCAGTGCCACGCGAACCCCACAACAGCGCATGGTTGGCGGGCAAACCGTCGAGGAACTGTTGGGTGTTGCGCGCCAGTTGCTCACGCTGTTTATCGACACCGATCAGGTCCGACAGGCGCATGTCCAGGCTGACTTCCAGCGGCAACAGGAAGCCACTGCGGCCTTCGCGCTGCCAACGGGCGGCCAGGCATTGGCTCCAGTCGATCGCTTGGCGCGGGGCGGGTAACAACGGTTCAAGGCGAGCCAGCACCGCATCGGCGCGCTCAAGAAAGGCATTCAATCGAGAATCCACAGCTATACCTCTGGCAACTTCTTGCAAAAGATGGCGTATTGGCAACCCTGCGGCACACTGCATGGGCTGCATCAAAAAAACGATTCATGCCGGGCGAGCCAAAGCTTGTGGATGTTCAGCTATGCTTGCCGGGCGAAGGGAAACGCTAAGTGGTTCAACACTCGATGGATATCAAGTTCGCCCACCGCTTGTCTTATAAACAAGCCAGATTGACTGTGCTGGTCGGTTTCGTCTTGGGAACCCTGCTCAGCCTGATCCAAATCGGCATTGATTATGCCAGTGAAGACGCATCCATCAACCGTGAAATACGCTCACTGATTGAAATCAGCCACAACCCGGCGTCACGCATCGCCTACAACATCGATGCCGAACTCGCCCAGGAACTGACCCTGGGCCTGCTGCACTCCCCTGCCATCATCCGCGCGCAGTTGATCGACAACAATGGTGTGGTGCTGGCCGACGTCAACCGCCCGCGCAAAGAAAGCAACTATCGGCCCGTCAGCGATTTTTTGTTTGGTGCCAATCGCCAGTTCGAAGACCGGCTGTTTCTCAGCCATATGCCCAACGACTCGCTCGGTGTGCTGCGCCTTGACGTCGACACCTATGCCTTTGGCAGCCGTTTCCTGCATCGCGCCGAGATCACCCTGCTCAACGGCTTCGTCCGCAGCCTGCTGCTCACCGGAATTCTGCTCGGCCTGTTCTACGTAATGCTCACCCAACCGCTGGTGCGCATTATCCGCGAGCTGAGCACACGCAAACAGGCGCGCCTGGATTGCCCACCGGGGCATGAACACGATGAAATCGGCGTACTGGTCAGCGTCGCCAACCAGCAATTCGAAAACATGGAAACCGAGATCCAGCAGCGGCGCCACGCCGAAGACCGCCTTACGGAGTACCTGGGGCAACTTGAGCATATCGTTTCGGCGCGCACCCTTGAACTCAAGGCCAGCAACCAACGCTTGAGCCAGTCCAACGATGAGCTGGAGGCGGCAAAAATGACGGCGCTGGGCATGGCCCAGGCGCGGGCGGCATTCCTGGCCAATATGAGCCATGAAATCCGCACGCCACTCAACGGGCTGCTGGGCATGATTGCCCTGTCACTGGACAGCCCGCTGACCGCCGAACAGCGCCAGCAACTGTCCATTGCCCATGACTCAGGCAAAGTGCTGGTGGAGTTGCTCAACGATATCCTCGACCTGTCCAAATTCGACGCCGGCCAATTGGAACTGGAGCATATCCCCTTCGACCTGGGCTCGCTGGTGGAGGACACCGCCAACCTGCTGTCACAAAACGCCGCGCCGAGTGTGGAGCTGACCTGCCTGATCGACCCGCAATTTCCCGCCCAGGTGATCGGTGACCCGACCCGTGTGCGGCAAATCGTCAGCAACTTGCTCTCCAATGCCTTGAAGTTCACCCGCTTCGGCCGCGTCGATGTGCGCCTGCGCGCCTTGGAAGGCCGGGTTAGCATCGAAGTGTGCGACACCGGCATTGGCATCGCCCAGGAAGCCCAGGTAAAAATATTCCAGCCGTTCACTCAGGCCGGCGCTGGCATTACCCGTCAGTTTGGCGGCACGGGATTGGGCCTGGCGTTGACCCATAACCTGTGCGAAGCCATGCAAGGCCGCTTGAGTATCAGCTCGGAGGTGGGCTTTGGCAGCCAGTTCTGCGCCGATCTACCGCTGCCCGCGCATTTGCCTGCCACACGCTATGCACCGCTCACAGGCGAGGTGATCGCCATCACCAACGCCGGCGGCGGGCTGACGGAGCTGCTCACCACGCTATTGCCCTCTTGGGGGCTGACGCCGCGCTGCTATTCCCAGGACGATGATCTGAGCGGGCTGGCGCCCGACCTGTTGATCACTGACTGCCCTGAATGCTTGTTCCGCTTGCGCCCGGGCATCAGCGCACCGATCCTGCTGGTCACCGCCTACGGCAACTTTTTGCCCAGCGAAGAAGTCGCGGCCCTGGCGCCGCTGCAGCAACAAGCCCGCCCGTTGAGCCGTAACGCGCTGTACCAGATCCTGCAACGCAACCTGCGCAGCGACGCGCAACTGGTGCTCGACCCGGTGCAGATAGAAACCGCACCGCTTGCGCACCGCGCGCGCATCCTGTTGGTGGAGGACAACGCGGTCAACCAACTGGTGGCCAAGGGCATGCTCAGCAAGCTGGGGTGCGAGGTGATCGTCGCAGCCCATGGCGGCGAAGCCCTCAAGCTTCTGGAGCAGCAGCGCTTCGATATGGTGTTGATGGACTGCAACATGCCCGTGATGGATGGCTATGAGGCCAGCCGACAGATTCGCCGCAGCGGGCGTTGGCCAGACTTGCCCATCGTGGCCTTGACCGCCAACGCGATGGCCGAAGAACGCGAGCGTTGCCGGGCCGCGGGAATGAACGATTACCTGGCCAAGCCGTTTCGCCGGGAAGAACTCAACGCGCTGCTGGAACTGTGGGTACCGAAGACCACCAGCCTCTGACGGGTACCCGCAATGCCCAGCTCACTTGAGCAGAGCTTCGATCTCCTGGGTCAAGTCCTGGGGCTTGGTGGTTGGCGCAAAACGCTTGACCTGCTGGCCATCACGGCCGATGAGAAACTTGGTGAAGTTCCACTTGATGTTCTTGGAACCCAATAGCCCTGGGGCCTGTTTTTTCAACTGCACGAACAACGGGTGGGCATCGCTGCCATTGACGTCGATCTTCTTGAACAGCGGAAAACTGACGCCGAAATTCAGCTCGCAAAACTCGGATATCGCACCTTCGTTGCCCGGTTCCTGCTTGCCGAACTGGTTGCAGGGAAAGCCGAGCACCACCAGGCCCTGGTCCTTGTATTGCTGCCAAAGTTGCTCGAGGCCCTTGTACTGCGGGGTGAAGCCGCATTTGCTGGCGGTGTTGACCACCAGAATGGCCTTGCCGGCAAAATCGGCCAAGGTCTTTTGTTCACCCTTGATGGTGGTGCAAGGGATGCTCAGCAGGGAGTCGCTCATGGCAATGCCTCAAGTCAGCGGAAAAGAACCTTATTCTTGTAGGAGCGAGCTTGCTCGCGAAAAACTCCCAGACGCCGCGTTCATTCAGGCGCCCCGCGTTATCGTTGACGTTTTTCGCGAGCAAGCTCGCTCCTACAGGGACTATGCGAGCCTAGCGCGGTACCAGGTCCAGGCATACCGAGTTGATGCAGTAGCGCAGGCCCGTCGGCGGCGGACCGTCCGGGAACACATGCCCCAGGTGTGCATCACATTTGGCGCAGGTGACTTCGGTGCGAATCATGCCGTGGCTGACGTCGCGGATCTCGACCATTGCGCTATCGGCAATCGGCTCATAGAAGCTGGGCCAACCGCAGCCGGAATCAAACTTGGCCTTGGAATCGAACAGCGGCTCGTTGCAGCAGATGCAGTGGTAGACGCCGTCGGTCTTGGTGGCGTTGTACTTGCCGCTGAACGGTCGCTCGGTACCCTTGAGACGGCACACGTTGTACTGCTCCGGATCGAGCATCGCCTTCCATTCGTCTACAGTTTTCTGCAACTTATCCATCGGTACACCTCGGCAACTGAAAAACCCTGATCTGTGTCTTTTCCATGGATCAGGCGGCACGTATGATTGCGCCTCTTCAAAACGCCAGTCTGGCACCCGCGCCGTCGGCATTCAAACGTATTTATGGGTGCGGGCCGTGCAGGCTTCACCCTACGGTAGTGCCTACGCCGTCGGGATCGTTCATTTTCAGGATCACATCGCCATGCAGGTCAGCAAATCGAACAAGCTCGCCAACGTCTGCTACGACATTCGCGGCCCAGTGCTCAAGCACGCCAAACGCCTGGAAGAGGAAGGCCATCGCATCCTCAAGCTGAACATTGGCAACCCGGCGCCGTTTGGTTTCGAAGCCCCGGACGAAATCCTCCAGGATGTGATCCGCAACCTGCCGACCGCCCAGGGTTACAGCGATTCCAAGGGCCTGTTCAGCGCGCGCAAGGCGGTGATGCAGTACTACCAGCAGAAGCAGGTCGAAGGCGTTGGCATCGAGGACATCTACCTGGGCAACGGCGTGTCCGAGTTGATCGTGATGTCCATGCAGGCATTGCTCAACAATGGCGATGAGGTGCTGGTGCCAGCCCCGGATTACCCATTGTGGACCGCCGCCGTGACCCTGGCGGGCGGCCATCCGGTGCATTACCTGTGTGATGAAGGCGCCGACTGGTTCCCGGACCTGGCCGACATCAAGGCCAAGATCACCCCCAACACCAAGGCCCTGGTGATCATCAACCCGAACAACCCCACCGGCGCCGTGTACTCCAGAGAAGTGCTGCTGGGCATGCTGGAACTGGCACGCCAGCACAACCTGGTGGTGTTCTCCGACGAGATCTACGACAAGATCCTCTACGATGACGCCGTGCATATCTGCACCGCCTCCCTGGCCCCGGACCTGCTGTGCCTGACCTTCAATGGCCTGTCCAAGTCCTACCGCGTGGCGGGTTTCCGCTCCGGCTGGATCGCCATCTCCGGGCCCAAGCACAACGCGCAAAGCTACATCGAAGGCATCGACATGCTGGCCAACATGCGCCTGTGCGCCAACGTGCCAAGCCAGCACGCGATCCAGACCGCCCTGGGCGGTTACCAGAGCATCAATGACCTGATCCTGCCCCAAGGCCGCTTGCTGGAGCAGCGTAACCGCACCTGGGAATTGCTCAACGCTATCCCCGGCGTGAGCTGTGTAAAGCCCATGGGCGCGCTTTATGCGTTCCCGCGGATCGACCCGAAAGTCTGCCCGATCCTCAACGATGAGAAGTTCGTGCTCGACCTGCTGCTGTCAGAAAAACTGCTGGTCGTGCAAGGCACCGCCTTCAACTGGCCGTGGCCGGATCACTTCCGCGTGGTGACCTTGCCACGCGTGGATGACCTGGAAATGGCCATTGGTCGCATCGGCAACTTCCTGAAGTCCTATCGCCAGTAAGGCCATTGACGCTGTACGACTCACAAAGGGTCGTACAGCGATTATCTAGCAACACTTCTGTGTCACTTACTTGCGGTTGTACTTCATTTGGCCTCTGCCGATGACGTACCCCCTATAATCACGGGGCGACGGGGTAGCATCGGGTCGATCAAGGCTGACAATACAGGTGGGAAAATCCCTTCAAGGCCCTACGCCCGAGGTGTAGGACACAGTTTGAAATAGTCCCCCGGTTGAATCACCCCATGCCGCACCTTATATACCCCGCAGTGAGCGACATATTAAGCATGAGGAGAATTCTACAACCATGATGCGCATCCTGCTGTTCTTGGCCACTAACCTGGCGGTCGTACTGATTGCCAGCGTCACCCTGAGCCTTTTTGGCTTCAACGGGTTCATGGCGGCCAATGGGGTTGATCTGAACCTCAATCAGCTGCTGATTTTCTGTGCGGTCTTTGGTTTTGCCGGTTCGCTGTTCTCGCTGTTCATCTCCAAGTGGATGGCGAAGATGAGCACCAGCACCCAGATCATCACTCAACCCCGCACTCGCCATGAACAATGGCTGATGCAAACCGTGGAGCAGTTGTCTCAAGAGGCAGGCATCAAAATGCCCGAAGTGGGGATTTTTCCTGCTTATGAGGCTAACGCCTTTGCGACCGGCTGGAACAAGAACGACGCACTGGTGGCCGTGAGCCAGGGCCTGCTGGAGCGGTTTTCGCCCGATGAAGTCAAGGCGGTGCTGGCCCACGAGATCGGCCACGTAGCCAACGGCGACATGGTCACCCTGGCGCTGGTACAAGGCGTGGTGAACACCTTCGTGATGTTCTTTGCGCGGATCATCGGCAACTTCGTCGACAAGGTCATTTTCAAGAACGAAGAAGGCCGTGGCATTGCCTACTTCGTGGCGACCATTTTCGCCGAACTGGTCCTGGGCTTCCTGGCCAGCGCCATCGTGATGTGGTTCTCACGCAAACGCGAGTTCCGCGCAGATGAAGCCGGCGCACGCCTGGCGGGCACCAGCGCAATGATCGGCGCGCTGCAACGCTTGCGCTCCGAACAAGGCCTGCCAGTACATATGCCCGACAGCCTGACCGCCTTCGGCATCAACGGTGGCATCAAGCAGGGCCTGGCTCGCTTGTTCATGAGCCACCCGCCGCTGGAAGAGCGGATTGACGCCCTGCGTCGCCGGGGCTGATAGCCGGATGACTCAACAAGGGGCGATCTAATCGCCCCTTTTTTGTGCCTGCTGATTTTCACCGCTCTGCGTAG
This sequence comes from Pseudomonas sp. L13, assembly GCF_009935965.1. NCBI lineage: Bacteria > Pseudomonadati > Pseudomonadota > Gammaproteobacteria > Pseudomonadales > Pseudomonadaceae > Pseudomonas > Pseudomonas sp. L13. Next base: position 12,646 of record NZ_QODJ01000061.1, on the reverse strand, counting down.
GAGCGAGCTTGCTCGCGAAAAACTCACAGGCGCCGCGTTCATTCAGGAGCCCCGCGTTATCGTCGACGTTTTTCGCGAGCAAGAACTAGGCGTCCCCCTCGCTCCTACAAAAAAGCAAAAGCCCTTTTAGCGCCTGGTCAGCCGATAAGCACGCTCTTCAAGGTGGGTAACACCGTCCTGCAGGAACTTCCCGCTCTCCGCCAGAATGTCCCGCTCCTCCAGCCGCTCCAACGCCCAATACGACCCCAGCAGCAACTGCACTTCCTCGTCCGTAACAGCAAAAGGTGGGCCGGCCTTCTGCGCCTGGTCGTAATCGACGGTAATCAGCATCCCCTGGCAGCCTGACGCAAGCAAGGCATTCAGGTGCTCGGCGTATTGCGCACGCATCAGCGGCGGCAATGCGATCAACGCTGCACGATCATATACGCCGCGGCAACCGGCCACCGCCTCGGCATCCAGGCGGAAAAAATCGCCACACCACAGTTCGATCTGGCCCGCCTGATAGACCTTGAAGGCGCCCTGCTGACTGACGTGCGGCACAAGCCCCTGCTCGCTGAAGAACGCCTCAACCGCCTGCTCCGATAGCTCCACGCCCATTACCGGGTGCCCCTGGCTCTTGAGCCATACCAAGTCCACGCTTTTGCCACACAACGGCACCAGCACCTTTGCCCCCTCGGGCAACCCCAGCACGGGCCAGTGCCGTTGCAAATAGGGATTGACCTCACGCTGGTGGAAACCAATCTGATTGCTCGCCCAGCGGTCCTGCCAAAATTCAGGCTGCATGAATCACTCCGAAAATTCGATCAAAAGACGCTAAAACTTATATTAGATTTAGATCGATGATCTGATTGAAGATGGCTCCATCTTAACCCTCAGGACCCTGCTCATGCTCCCCAGCCTGTTTATCTCCCACGGCTCGCCCATGCTGGCCTTGCAACCCGGCGCCAGCGGCCCTGCGCTGCAGCGCCTGGCTGCCGAGCTGCCACGGCCCAAAGCCATTGTGGTGGTGTCGGCGCATTGGGAAAGCCCGGAATTGCTGGTCAGCGGCAGCGCTGCACCCGAAACCTGGCACGACTTCGGCGGCTTTCCCCGCGAGCTGTTTGCGGTGCAATACCCCGCGCCGGGTGACCCACAACTGGCCAGTGAGATCGTCGAATTGCTGCACGCCGACGGGCTTGCTGCTCGTGTTGACGAGCAACGCCCCTTTGACCACGGCACCTGGGTCCCGCTGTCGCTGATGTACCCGGCAGCAGACATTCCAGTGGTGCAAGTCTCGCTGCCCAGCCGCCTGGGCCCCGCCCTGCAAACCCGCGTGGGGCATGCGCTCGCCAGCCTGCGCGAACAGGGTGTGCTGCTGATCGGCTCCGGCAGCATCACCCATAATCTGGGCGAACTGGACTGGCGCGCAGGGCCGGAAACGATCACACCGTGGGCGCGCGAGTTTCGCGACTGGGTAGTCGACAGACTGGCGGCCAATGACGACGCCGCCCTGCATGACTATCGCCGCCAGGCGCCCCATGCCGTGCGCAGCCATCCCAGCGATGAGCATTTGCTGCCACTGTACTTTGCGCGGGGTGCGGGCGCAGATTTCAGCGTGGTGCACCAAGGCTTCACACTGGGCGCGCTGGGCATGGATATCTATCGCTTTGGCTGACACCGTCATACCTTTAGAAGCTGGCTTACTGCAATAACCGCCGACGGTAACCACGATGCGAAGCGAGTCGCTCTTGATCTTGATCTGCTTGTGATCTTGATCTCAGGCGCCCCGTTAAACCACGCTGGCCGAACGCAGGCTTGAATTCGTGGGTAACCCGGCAGGACGCCGGGTTAGCCGCCCCGCGCCATGGATGGCGCGTGGCGGCGGCCCACGGATTCAAGCCTGCGTTCGGGCACACCGAGCCAAAGCGAGGTGCCGAGTGGTGGGGCAAGAGCCCTTTGGTTACTTTGGGCTGGGCCGGCATTCCGGCTCTTTTCCAAAGTGACCCGCCGTCAGGCGGAACCCTAAGTGGCCGTTACCGCAGCAATGGATATGTACACAAACCAACTGTGTTGACTGTTAGGCCGCCATCGCAGGCAACCCAGCTCCCACAGTTGATCGCGTCGAAGACTAAAACAGGAGGCAAAAAAAATCCCCGAACCAGTCGGGGATTTTTTATGTGCGATCAATCAGCCCAAGGGCGGATCAATCTTCGCGGTAGCGACGCAGCTTGAGCTGCTTACCGGCAACGCGAGTGTCTTTGAGCTTGGTCAGCAATTTTTCCAACCCGTCTTCCGGCAGCTCCACCAGGGAGAAGCTGTCACGCACCTGGATACGACCGATGGCTTCACGCGCCAGGCCACCCTCGTTGAGGATAGCGCCCAGCAGGTTCTTGGCAGCGATACCATCACGCGCACCCAGCGCGGTACGGCAACGAGCACGGCCTTCAGCCAATGGCACTGGAGCACGACGCTCGCGGTCGCCGCGGTCTGGACGGTCACCGGAACGCTCTGGACGATCACCGCGTGGCGCGCTGTTCGGAACCAGTGGACGTTCTTTCTCGATGGCTGCCAGGGTCAGGGCTTGACCGTTGGTGGCTTTGCGCAGCAGGGCTGCAGCCAGGGCACGCGGGGTGCAACCGATATCGGCGGTCAGGCGGTCCAGCAGGTCGCCGTGGGTCGATTCAGCGTCAGCCACCAGTGGCGCCAGGCTGTTGGTCAGTTTCTTGATGCGCGCATCGAGAACGGCCTGAGCATCCGGCAGGCGGACTTCGGCAACTTTCTGACCGGTAACACGCTCGATCACTTGCAGCATGCGGCGCTCACGTGGAGTCACCAGCAGCAGTGCACGACCTTCGCGACCGGCACGGCCAGTACGGCCGATACGGTGAACGTAGGACTCTGGATCGTAAGGCATGTCAACGTTGAACACGTGGGTGATACGTGGAACGTCGAGGCCACGGGCGGCAACGTCGGTCGCCACAACGATGTCCAGACGGCCATCCTTGAGGGAGTCGATCACGCGCTCACGTTGGTTCTGGGCAATGTCACCGTTCAGCGCAGCGGCTTTGTAGCCTTTGGCTTCCAGGGCGCTGGCCAGGTCCAGGGTCGCTTGCTTGGTGCGCACGAACATGATCAGGGCGTCGAAGTCTTCGACTTCCAGCAGGCTCAATACAGCCGAGGTCTTCTGGTCAGCGTGAACCAACAGGTGAGCCTGTTCGATCGCGGTAACGGTCTGGGTCTTGGTCTGGATCTTCACGTGCTCCGGATCGCGCAGGTGGCGTTCGGCAATGGCACGGATGGACTGCGGCAGGGTGGCCGAGAACAGTACAGTCTGACGGGTCGCTGGCAGTGCCTTGAAGATGACTTCCAGGTCATCCATGAAGCCCAGCTTCAACATTTCGTCAGCTTCGTCCAGAACCAGGTGGTTCACGGTCGACAGGACTTTTTCGTCACGACGCAGGTGGTCGCACAGACGGCCCGGAGTGGCGACAACAATCTGTGCGCCATTACGGATTGCCTTGAGTTGTGGGCCCATAGGCGCGCCGCCGTAAACGGCCACAACAGTTACACCCGGCATTTGCTTGGCGTAGGTTTCAAAGGCGGTTGCTACTTGCAGCGCCAACTCACGGGTTGGCGCCAGGATCAGGGCTTGCGGCTCGCGCTTGGCAGGATCGATGCAATGCAGAATAGGCAGAGCGAACGCGGCGGTTTTACCGGTACCGGTTTGCGCCTGGCCAATCATGTCCTTACCGGCCATGATGATCGGGATCGATTGCTGCTGAATCGCCGAAGGTTCTTCGTAGCCGGTCGCTGCGACGGCTGCAAGAATATTCGGGTTAAGATTAAAAGCGGCGAAGCCGCCGGTTTCCTGGGTCATGGGTCTGCCTCTAAGTGCATCCGCAAAGACCCATGCTCCAAAGCTGCGCATGCCGTGTTGAGACTCAAGAGTCGCCCTGGCTGCTTTGTCGGCGGGGATTTGCGAAAACGAATGAATGAAAAAGATTCGTCAAGGGAGAGTCCGCTGTGCGGACGTGCAGCCGAAGCTGACTTCGGGGAATTGCGCTACCTAAACGCGGCCCGGTTAAAGGCCGGCGCGCACTATACCGGAAATAGCTGAAAAAGGGAGCTTTTTTTCTCGCCAGGCACCGATAAACCGCACTGCGTCACACCCTTTGCAGATCCGTGCGCCAGGGTCTATTTTTCAAAGGCCCGGCCCTGTTGGTCATCACGCTTAAACGGTTCACCCAATGTTTGAGACCCTTTGGTCTGAATACCTACCCGCGCCCCGAGGGCACACCCCATGAATCAAGCCAGCAGTAGCCGTGTCAGCCGCGCACTTGAGGGCCATGTTCTATTGCTGGGCCTGGACCGTGTGGCCAAACGCAACGCCTTCGACCTGGATTTGCTCAATGCGCTGAGCCTGGCCTATGGCGAATTTGATCGAAACGATGACGCTCGGGTGGCCGTGGTGTTTGCCCATGGCGATCACTTCACGGCCGGGCTGGACCTGGCCAATGTCAGCAGCGTGATGGCGGGCGGCTGGCAACCGCCGTTGGGAGGGTGCGACCCGTGGGGGGTGTTTGCCGGCCTGCGCGTAAGCAAGCCGGTGATCGTCGCCGCCCAGGGTTATTGCCTGACGATCGGTATCGAATTGATGCTGGCGGCGGATATCAACCTCTGCGCCAGCAATACCCGCTTTGCCCAGATGGAAGTTCAACGTGGGATCTTTCCATTTGGCGGCGCGACATTGCGCTTTCATCAGATTGCCGGCTGGGGCAATGCGATGCGCTGGCTACTCACTGGCGACGAATTCGATGCCCATGAAGCCCTGCGCCTGGGGTTGGTGCAGGAAGTGATGGCCAGTGAAGACCTGTTGCCCCGCGCCATCGAGTTGGCGAACCGCATTGCGCGCCAGGCACCGCTGGGTGTGCAGGCCACGTTGATGTCGGCGCGGCTGGCACGGATGGAAGGCGAAGCTGTCGCAGCCGCCGCTCTGCCGCCCATGGTGGATAAACTGCTTAACAGTGAGGATGCCAAGGAGGGTGTTCGGGCGATGGTCGAGAAGCGGCCGGGGGTGTTCAAGGGGATTTGAACGAACTGAATTAGCCGTCGGCAGTGAGGGCCTCTTCGCGGGCAAGCCCGCTCCTACAGCTGAATTGCATTCTCTGTTGAAATGCAATCCCCTGTAGGAGCGGGCTTGCCCGCGAAAGCGTCCGAACCGGCAACTAGGTAGCCGGCCGAATCGCCTTGATCAACGGCTGCAACGAATACCCCAACCGTGGCGCCAAGGCTTCGGCGCGGGCTGACAGCGCCTCCAGGTCCAGCTCCTGATCCAACTCCGAAGGCACCAACAGAATCACATTGCCCTCCTTCACCGGCAGCTCCCAGTAATGCCGGTGGTACAACCCACGCAGCAACGCCGCCCCCAGCGGTTTGCCATCATCGGTGGCCCACTGGTTGATCACCAGCCAGCCGCCGGGGTTGAGTTTCTTCTGGCAGTTTTCCAGAAAGGTCCAGGCCAGATGCCCCACGCCCGGGCCGACATCGGTGTAGAGGTCGACGAAAATCAGATCGGCCGATTCGGCACTGTCGAGCAATTGCAGCGCGTCACCAATGCGTATGTACAAGCGCGGATCGTCATCCAGCCCCAGATATTCAATCGCCAGGCGCGGTACATCGGGGCGCAGTTCAATGGCTTCGACATCGTCCAGCGCCAGGAACTTGAGGCACGCCTGGGTCAACGTGCCCGCGCCCAGGCCGAGAAACAAAGCGCTCTCCGGCTGCTCATGGCACAACGCACCGATCAGCATCGCGCGGGTATAGTCGTACTCCAGCCAGCTGGGGTCAGCGGTGAATACACAGCTTTGCTCAATGGCATCGCCGAATTCGAGAAAGCGGTAATCCGCCACTTCAAGCACACGGATCATGCCGAATTCATCATGGACTTCGGCCAGCAGGCGCTCGACACGCTCCTCGCTCATCACTACTCCTAAAGGGTCTACCGCACGACAAAGGCGCGATTGTCGGCCAAGCGGCAGCCACAGGTCACGTACTAATTGCTGCTAACATTGACGCCCCGACATCCACCGCAAACGAGTTCATGATGAGCCAACCCTGGAGCCCCGATAGCTGGCGAGCCCTGCCGATCCAGCAGCAACCCCGATACCCGGACGCTGCCCACTTGCTGCAAGTGGAACAAAGCCTGGCGAGCTACCCGCCCCTGGTGTTTGCCGGGGAAGCCCGCGAGTTGCGCCGTCAGTTTGCCGAAGTGACCCAGGGCCGTGCCTTCCTGCTACAAGGTGGCGATTGCGCCGAAAGCTTTGCCGAGTTTTCCGCCGCGAAGATCCGCGACACCTTCAAGGTGCTGCTGCAGATGGCTATTGTCATGACCTTCGCCGCCGGTTGCCCGGTGGTGAAAGTCGGGCGCATGGCCGGTCAGTTCGCCAAGCCACGCTCGGCCAACGATGAAACCATCGACGGCATCACCCTGCCCGCCTACCGTGGCGATATCGTCAACGGCATCGGCTTCGACGAAAAAAGCCGCGTGCCAGACCCGGACCGCCTGCTGCAGTCCTACCACCAGTCCACCGCCACCCTCAACCTGCTGCGCGCCTTTGCCCAGGGCGGTTTCGCTGACCTGCACCAAGTGCACAAGTGGAACCTGGATTTCATCGCCAACTCAGCCCTCGCCGAAAAGTACAGCCAACTGGCCGACCGCATCGACGAAACCCTGGCCTTTATGCGCGCCTGTGGTATGGACAGCTCGCCGCAATTGCGCGAAACCAGCTTCTTCACTGCCCATGAAGCGTTGCTGCTCAATTATGAACAAGCCTTCGTACGCCGCGACAGCCTGACCAACGACTACTACGACTGCTCAGCGCATATGCTGTGGATCGGCGACCGCACCCGTCAGTTGGACGGCGCCCATGTCGAGTTCCTGCGCGGGGTGAACAACCCGATCGGCGTGAAAGTCGGACCGAGCATGAACCCGGACGACCTGATCCGCCTGATCGACATCCTCAACCCAGATAACGACCCCGGCCGCCTCAACCTCATCGCCCGCATGGGCGCAGGCAAGGTCGGCGACCACCTGCCCAACCTGATCCGCGCCGTACAGCGCGAAGGCAAGCAAGTGCTGTGGAGCTGCGACCCGATGCACGGCAACACCATCAAGGCCAGCAGTGGTTACAAGACCCGCGACTTTGCGCAGATCCTTGGCGAAGTGAAGGATTTCTTCCAGGTGCACCAGGCAGAAGGCACCTATGCTGGCGGGATCCATATCGAGATGACCGGGCAGAACGTCACCGAATGCATCGGCGGCGCACGGCCGATCACCGAAGATGGCCTGTCAGACCGCTATCACACCCATTGCGACCCACGGATGAATGCCGATCAGTCGCTGGAGCTGGCGTTTCTGATTGCCGAGACCCTGAAACAGGTTAAACGCTGACGTTTTGTCGACCGGGATGACGCCATCGCGGGCAAGCCCGGCTCCCACATTTGAACGCGTTTCTCTGTGGGAGCCGGGCTTGCCCGCGATAGAGGTTTAAAGGTTGGTATCTCGGTTCAGCATCGCCGCCCTTAAACCGGCAGCACTGGGCCGCTGGCAATTGAGCTGAACCTGTTCCAGCCCTAGCCAGTCGGCCATTTTGCGTAGGTTCAATGCCAGCGCCAGCATGCCTTCCTCATCCAGCCCAGGTTCTTCCTCGTGCACGGCATGCACGGCCAGGCGCCCATGGGCACGCTCGGCCCGCAGGTCGACGCGCGCGGCAATGCGCTCGTTGTGCAGAAACGGCAGCACGTAATAGCCATACACGCGCTTTTCTTGCGGGGTGTAGATCTCCAGCCGATAGCGAAAGTCGAACAGGCGCTCGGTGCGGCTGCGCTCCCATATCAGCGAATCGAACGGTGACAACAATGCGCTGGCCGGTACGTTGCGTGGCAGTTTCGGCTGCGCCAGGCAATACGCGGGTTGCTTCCAGCCCCGCACCTGGCACGCCAGCAGTTGCCCATCCTCGACCAGCTCGGCCAAGCGGTTGCGGCTGTCGGCGGGGTCGAGGCGAAAATAATCGCGCAGGTCTTTTTCGGTGGCGACACCCAATGCCGTCGCACTGTGCAACAGCAAGCCGCGCTGCGCTTGAGCCTCACCCATGGAGACATTGAGCACCTCGGTGGGGATAACGCGCTCGGGTAAATCATAGAGCCGCTCGAACCCTCGACGACCGGCAACCGTGACCAAGCCTGCGGCGAACAGCCATTCCAGCGCGTGCTTTTCATCACTCCAGTCCCACCAGGGCCCGGCACGCTCCTCGCGGGTCGACAAGCTGCCGGCCCCCAAGGCGCCCTGCTGTTCGACGGTGCGCAACACGCGCTGGATCGTCGCCTGCTGTTCACGGCCAAAACGCGCCATTTGCGCATAGATCCCCTGCCCTTGCCGGGCGCGCTCCATGCGCCAACCCATCAGCGGGTACAGCGCCATGGGCAGCAGCGACGCCTCATGCCCCCAGTATTCGAACAGAGAACGCCGCCGCCCCTGGCTCCAGGCGGCTTGCTCAAGAATTGACGGGGAATAAGAACCAAGGCGGGAAAACACGGGCAGGTAGTGGGAACGCACCAACGCATTGACCGAGTCGATCTGTAAAACGCCCAGGCGTTCAATCAAGCGGTTGAGGTGCGCGGCCTTTATCTGTGCAGGCGCCTGGCGCCCGGAAAACCCCTGGGCTGCCAGCGCCATGCGTCGAGCTTGCTTGAGTGAAAAACACAGGTCGGCGGGCATGGCAATCTCCATAGAAGCTCGCCCCCTACCCTACTGCATCCGGGCTTATTTGCGCAGCGGGTCTTCCCAGAAATGCCGATGGCTTTCCTGCGCGACGTCGGCGCGATTGAGCCCGATGTCCTTGAGTGCGTCATCGCTCAGGGTCGCCAGCATCTGGCGCTCCTGATGCAATAGCTGCCAACGCGCGAATGTGTGAAACAGCCCGGCAAACGGCCATTTATCCGTCGATATGAAACCTTTTTGACCTTTCATCTTCTCGCCCTCCAGTGGGGATGACGACAGTGTGTGCCTGGCATTATGATCAATCCAACGAATGTTTCTTATGCAATACATCTCGGAGATTGATCAATTGTCCGCCTATCCCAGCATCGACACAGACGTGCTGCGCACCTTCGTCGCGATCGCCGACCAGGGCGGTTTCACCCGCGCCGGCGAGCAGGTCAACCGCACTCAATCGGCGGTGAGCATGCAGATGAAGCGCCTGGAAGAAGACGTGCTGCAGCGCAAACTGTTCGAGCGCGATGGCCGGCAGGTACGGCTCACGCCCGAAGGCCAAGTGCTGCTGGGTTATGCGCGGCGCATCCTGAAATTGCACAGCGAGGTGTTCAATACCCTGCGCGAGCCGCATATGGTGGGGTTGGTGCGCATCGGCACGCCGGATGACTATGTGATGCGTTTTCTGCCAGGCATCCTGAAGCAGTTCTCCAAAGCCTACCCGCTGATTCAGATTGAAATGCACTGCGAAGCATCGACCGTATTGATGCAGCGGCGGGACCTGGCGCTGACCGTGATCAGCCGCGAGCCCGGCAACGATCTGGGTGAGTTATTGCGTACCGAACGCATGGTGTGGGCAGCATCGCCGTGCTTTTGTGTGGAGGAGCACGATGCCCTGCCCCTGGCGGTGTCCGGCGACGAGTGCCTGTACACCCATTGGGCACGTGCCGCACTAGACACGGCTGGGCGAGACTATCGCCTGGCCTATCACAGCTCTAACGGAGCAGCGATCCTGGCGGTGGTCAGTGCGGGCCTGGCGGCGATGGTCAGCATGGAAAGCCTGGTCACCGACGACCTGCGCGTGCTCGGCAGCGACGAAGGCTTCCCGCCTTTGCCGTCGATGAACCTGCGCCTGCTGCGTAACCCGCAGATGACGTCGCCGATCACCGAATGCCTGGCAGACTACATCGTCGAAGGCTTCAAACTTTAAAGGTCAGCATCACCGCGCACACCACCAAAAAGCCACAGAACAGGCCGCGCAACAGGCGCTCCGGCAAGGCATGGGCCACTTTCACGCCCCAACTGATACTCAGCAGGCCACCTACCGCGAGCGGCAGGCCGATCATCCAGTCCACCTCGTGGTGCCAGGCATAGGTGACCAGGGTCACACCGGTGCTAGGCAACGCCAAGGCCAACGACAAGCCTTGGGCGACCACCTGAGTAGTGCCGAAGACACTGGTGAGTACCGGCGTGGCGACCACCGCGCCGCCGACTCCGAACAGCCCGCCCATGGAACCGGATGCCGCGCCCAGGACGCCAAGCCAGGGCCAGGAATAACGCATTTGCGCGGTGGGCGGCGCGTTGCGAGTGAACATGCGCAGCAGGTTGTAGGCAGACAGCGCCACCAAGAAGGCAATAAACCCAATGCGCATGGCGCCCGCATCCAGCCCCACCGCCCAGATCGACCCCAGCCAGGCAAAGCAAAAGCCGGTCACACCCAGAGGTAAGGCGTGACGCAAGTCGATGCGGTTACGCTGGTGATAGCGCCACAGGGCGAGCATCACGTTCGGCACTACCATCACCAAAGCGGTGCCCTGCGCAATTTGTTGATCCAGACCGAACAACACGCCCAGTACCGGGATAGCAATCAGCCCGCCGCCAATGCCAAACAGCCCACCCACGGTGCCCAACGCCGCGCCCAATGCCAGGTACATCACTAAATCCCACACCGCTCGTTACTCCGCAATTCCATGATTGGCATGCTACGCAGTCGGCCCTGGCGCGGAAACGCACAGCAACGCACAATGGCTGTGCCAATCTCGCATAAGCGTTGAGCCATGAACCCCAACACCTTGACCGACCAACTGAGCCTGTTTCTGGATGTACTGGAAACCGGCAGTTTTTCCGCCGCCGCGCGCCGTCATCCGCTGACACCTTCCGCCGTGGCCCGGCGCATTGACAGCCTGGAGAACTCAGTGGGCAGCCGCCTGTTCCAGCGCAGCACCCATGCGGTGGTGCCCACCTCAGCGGGCTTGGCCTTTGCCGAGCGGGCGCGACGGATTGTCAGCGAGTTGCAGTTGGCGCGAGCCGAAGCCGTCTCACTGAGCCATGCGCCGGAAGGGTTGATCCGGGTCGATGCGCCCGCAGCATTCGGCCGCCGGCACCTGGCGCCGGTCATTGCGGACTTTTTGAGCCTGTATCCCGGCCTGGACGTGCACCTGCACTTGATCGACAGCTTTGTCGATATGCAGGGCGCGCATTTGGGCAAGGTCGACCTGGTATTGCGCGCCGGGCATATCGTCGACTCCCGGCTGATCGCTACGCCGTTGGCGAGTATCGTGCGTATCGCCTGTGCCAGCCCCGCGTACCTGAAAAGCCGTGGCACGCCGGCCCATCCTCGGGAGCTGAGCGAACATGATGGCCTGGACTGGGACGGACTGGCGCCCATGTTCGCCTGGCGCTTCGAACTGGACGGGCGCCGCACCACCTATCGCCCCCGCCGCATCCGCATGAGCGCCAACAATGCCGAAGCCCTGCTTTCGGGTGCATTGGCCGGGCTGGGCATCGCTCACCTGCCGACCTGGTTGGCCAGTGAATACCTGGTGCGCGGGGAACTGTTGCCGCTGTTTTGTGAAGACGGGTTGCCCAGCCCGGAAACCGCCGGCATCTATGCGTTGCGCCTGGAACAACAGCCCAATGCCCGCAGCCGATTGCTGCTCGAATACCTCAAATCCCGTTTCAGCCCGGTGCCGCCTTGGGATCTGGCATTGCAAAGTGGCCTGGTCTGACGCCTAGGGCAACAATTACCTGGCGCATTAAAGATTTGCCCGCTAGATTCCAGCCCAGACATGCTTTTCGAGGTACCACCATGAGCAAAAACCCTGATCCTTGCGAATCGCTATTGCTGGACAACCAGCTGTGCTTCGCCCTGCACTCCACTTCACTGCTGATGACCAAGGTCTACAAGCCGTTGCTCCAAGCCATCGGCCTGACCTACCCGCAATACCTGGCCATGATGGTGCTGTGGGAAGAGGATGAGTTGACCGTCAGCGAAATCAGCAGCCGCCTGCTGACGGACCCGGGCTCCATGACGCCACTGCTCAAGCGCCTGGAAGCCGAGGGCCTGCTCAGCCGCACCCGCAGCCGTGAAGATGAACGGGTGGTGGTGGTGGAGCTGACCGACGCCGGGCGCGCCTTGCAGGAGGAGGCCAAGGATGTTCCGCAATGCATCCTGGGCGCTAGCGGGATGGCGCTGGAGCAATTGCGCAAGCTGCAAGGCGACCTGATCGCGCTGCGCGCTAATCTGCAAACCAGCCTCTGACACCCCCAGCATTACACACACTCAGAAGTGGGAGCTGGCTTGCCTGCGATTGCGATTCATCAGTCACCAATGCGTTGACTGATACACCGTCATCGCAGCATAGGTATCGGCATAACTTCAGCGCGACGCTAAACCTGTGGCGAGGGAGCTTGCTCCCGTGACGGCCTGACAGCCGACGCCTATCTACCTGACACCCAGCGATCCAAATGTGGGAGCTGGCTTGCCTGCGAAGGCGGCCTGACAGTCAACACAGTTGGACCGTGTACATATCCATTCCTTCGGTAACGGCCACTTAGGGTTCCGCTCTGACAGCGGGTCACTTTTGGAAAAGAGCCCCAAAAGTAACCAAAAGGGCT
>NZ_QODJ01000060.1:0-36285 GCF_009935965.1 Pseudomonas sp. L13 | reverse complement strand
CAGGGCGGAACCCTAGGTGGCCGTTACCGCAGGAATGGATATGTACTCGGTATAACGATGTCGACTGTAAGACCGTCTTCGCAGGCAAGCCAGCTCCCACATTAGCCCGTGCCCATCCAATCAGACGGATATCCGCTCACGCCGCATCCACCGCTCGAACGCCATGGCATTGAGCGGCCGGCTGATCAGGTAGCCCTGGGCCGTGTCGCAGCTCCAGCGTTTGAGCAAGGTGAGGCTGTGTTCGAACTCCACGCCCTCGGCCACCACCTTGAGCCCCAGGCTATGACTCATCTCGATGGTGGAGCGCACGATCACGCCGTCGCCGCTGGTGCTGTCGAGGTTGCGTATAAAGGACTGGTCGATCTTCAGTTCTTGCACCGGCAGACGCTGCAATTGTGCGAGGGAGGAGTAACCAGTGCCGAAATCATCCACCGACAGGCTGATCCCGCAATTGCGCAGCTGCTCCAGCACGCTGAGGGCCTGCTGCGGGTTGTGCATGATGGCGCTCTCGGTGATTTCAAAAATCAAATGCTCGGCGTCCACGTGGTATTGGGCCAATAGCGCAGTGACGCGAATGGCCAAGTCGTCATCCGCCAAGTCGTTCACGGAAATATTCACCGACAGCTGGATAATCAGCCCACGCTGCGCCCATTCGGCAATCTGGCGGATGGCCTCCTCGATTACCCACAGCGTTAGCGCGCCCATACTGCCGGTGCGTTCGGCCAGGGGAATGAACTCCCCGGGGGACACTTGCCCCAGCGTCGGGTGTTGCCAGCGCAACAAGGCTTCAGCCTGGCTCACGTGCCCGCGGCGCAGGTCAAGCTTGGGCTGGTAGCACAGGAACAACTCGCCTTCGATCACGGCGCGGCGCAAGTCGCGAATCAGGGTGATCTGGCGTTGGTGGGCGAGGTCGCGGTCCGGTTGGTAGATCTGCAAATGCCCCGGCAGGTTGGCCGCGTCGTGCCGGGCGATGGCCGCGCGGTTGATCAACTCTTCCACCTGCTGCCCATCAGCAGGGTACGCGGCGATGCCGATGCTCACTTCATGGCGCACTTCGTCATTGCCGATGCGCAGGGGTTCGGTCAACGCCCCATGCAACTGATCGGCGCGGGCCACGGCAGAGTCGATCTCGGTGTTTTCCAGCAACAACAGAAACTCACTGCCGGCGATGCGCGCCGCAGTGTCGCTGGCCAACAGGCTGCTGGACAAGCAGCGGCTGGCCTCGCACAACATGTGCTCGACACCTTCGGGGCCAAACCCTTCGTTGATGAGCCGGTAGTTTTCAATGCCTACGTACAGCAATACCACCGGCCGCCGTGCGCTGATCGCACTGCCCAGGCGCTCCATGGCCAGGGCGCGATTGGGCAGGCCGGTGAGCGGGTCATGCAAGGCATTGTGGGCCAGTTGCCGCTCGCGCAGGGCAATGCCGCTTTGCATGGCATTGAACGCACGCGCCAGCAGGCCGAACTCGTCGTGGCTACGCACCCGCACCGGGGTGCGGTAGTCACCGGCCCCGATCCGTTCAGCGGCTTGTACCAGCGCATTGAGCGGGCGTGACACACGCCTCGCCAGGAATAACGCCACTGCCAGGGACACCAGCAGCACCGCCAGGGCAATCCCCATAAACTGCCGGTCCAGCGGCGCGAAGGATTCCAGCGCATGGTCCAGCGGGCTTTGCAGCAACACGCGCACTTCATCGCCTTCGCCGCTGTTGGCCAAGGGCAATACCTGGCTGAGCACACGCTGGCCATGGAACAGCTGGATCTTCGCCTCGGGATCGACCTGCGTGCCATGCAAGAGGCTGATAATGCTTGGGCGCCAATTGCCAGGGTGGGTGGTGAACAGCTGACCGAGATGGCCGTCCTGCACACTGAGGAACGACACCTCCAGGTTGCTCATGGAGCGCAGTTCATGGGCGAATTGCGTGTCCATGGGAAAGCCCATGACCACGCGGGCGATAGGCACAGGCCCGAGCACATCCTTTTGCACCAGCAAATAGGGGCGCCCGGCCATGGCGACGATCAACATTTGCTGGCCGCTGCGCCGCGCCTTGCGCAAGGCATCGGCATACGGGAACAACTGGCCCCGCGTCTGCACCAGCAGGGTACTGACCATGACCCTGTCATCCAGGCCCAGCACCACCACTTCGCTGGAACTGACTCCGGTGCCATGGGTCCCCAGGGCCTCCAGGATCGGCACTGTGCGGCCACCGGCCACCGCCTGCTTGAACGGCCCATCGGCGGTGAGCCAGTCCAACCCGTACTGCAAGCGCCGCCCGCGCAGGTCCAACAGGCGCTCGAACACCTGCCGCCCCGTGTTCAGCTGTACGTCGGCCTGGTTCTCCACCGCGCGAGTGGTGGCGGCCTTCACGGCAAAATAGGTGGCGGCCACGACCACCAGCAGCAACAGCGCCAGTACCCCGGCAATGCGGGTCTGAAACGTGTGGCGCCAGTGCATGGCCGCGCCCTCGGGCCGTGCTCGTCGCTCTTGGCCGTGCTTTCCTGGTGTCATACGCGTCCCTGCCGACTGCTAACCGGCGTCAAAAAAACATCCTTTTTTATGGGGAATTTTATTAAAGCAGGTTAGCTGGGAGTGGAGATAAGTAAACCCAATAAAAGCTGGGTCTAGCCGTCACATTATTGACGATCAGTTCGAAAAGCCGAGGGGTAAAGTACCTTGACTGCAACTCTCCCGTTATTTCATGCAAATTGTTGCTAACGACGCTGCCCCATTGAAACCACCGCAACCCCGCCCCATCTAACCTGCATACTTACTGATGCAGGTGCCCCATGAGCGACCAGCAAGAATTTCCAGATTACGACCTCAACGATTACGCCGACCCCGAAAACGCTGAAGCCCCCTCGTCCAATACTGGCCTGGCCCTGCCTGGGCAAAACCTGCCGGACAAGGTCTACATCATCCCGATCCACAACCGGCCGTTTTTCCCGGCCCAAGTGTTGCCGGTGATCGTCAACGAAGAACCCTGGGCCGAAACCCTGGAGCTGGTGAGCAAATCCGACCACCATTCCCTTGCGCTGTTTTTCATGGACACGCCGCCCGAAGACCCACGGCACTTCGACACCTCCGCCCTGCCGCTGTACGGCACCCTGGTGAAGGTGCACCACGCCAGCCGCGAGAACGGCAAGCTGCAGTTCGTGGCCCAGGGTCTGACCCGCGTGCGCATCAAGACCTGGCTCAAGCACCACCGCCCACCGTACCTGGTGGAGGTCGAATACCCGCACCAGCCCAGCGAGCCGACCGATGAGGTCAAGGCCTACGGCATGGCGCTGATCAATGCGATCAAGGAACTGCTGCCCCTCAACCCGCTGTACAGCGAAGAGTTGAAGAACTACCTCAACCGCTTCAGCCCCAACGACCCGTCGCCGCTCACCGACTTTGCCGCCGCCCTCACCTCGGCCACCGGTAATGAGCTGCAGGAAGTGCTGGACTGCGTGCCCATGCTCAAGCGCATGGAAAAAGTGCTGCCGATGCTGCGCAAAGAGGTAGAAGTTGCGCGCCTGCAAAAAGAACTCTCCGCCGAAGTGAACCGCAAGATCGGCGAGCACCAGCGTGAGTTCTTCCTCAAGGAACAACTCAAGGTCATCCAGCAGGAGCTGGGCCTGACCAAGGACGACCGCAGCGCCGACGTCGAACAGTTCGAACAGCGCCTGCAAGGCAAGGTGTTGCCGGCCCAGGCACAGAAGCGCATCGATGAAGAGCTGAACAAACTGTCGATCCTGGAAACCGGCTCGCCGGAATATGCCGTCACGCGCAACTACCTGGACTGGGCCACCTCGGTGCCGTGGGGCGTGTATGGCGCAGACAAACTCGACCTCAAGCACGCGCGCAAGGTGCTGGACAAGCACCATGCGGGCCTGGATGACATCAAGAGCCGCATCCTCGAATTCCTCGCCGTGGGCGCCTACAAGGGCGAAGTCGCCGGTTCCATCGTGTTGCTGGTGGGCCCGCCGGGCGTGGGCAAGACCAGTGTGGGCAAGTCCATCGCCGAATCCCTGGGGCGCCCGTTCTATCGCTTCAGTGTCGGCGGCATGCGCGACGAGGCCGAGATCAAGGGCCACCGCCGCACCTACATCGGCGCCCTGCCTGGCAAGCTGGTGCAGGCGTTGAAAGACGTGGAAGTGATGAACCCGGTGATCATGCTCGACGAGATCGACAAGATGGGCCAGAGCTTCCAGGGCGACCCGGCGTCGGCGCTGCTGGAAACCCTGGACCCGGAGCAGAACGTCGAATTCCTCGACCATTACCTGGACCTGCGCCTGGACCTGTCCAAAGTGCTGTTCGTGTGCACCGCCAACACCCTGGACTCGATCCCCGGCCCGTTGCTGGACCGCATGGAAGTGATTCGCCTGTCGGGCTATATCACCGAAGAAAAAGTCGCCATCGCCAAGCGTCACCTGTGGCCCAAGCAATTGGAAAAAGCCGGCGTGGCCAAAAACAGCCTGACCATCAGCGACGGCGCCTTGCGCGCATTGATCGATGGTTACGCGCGAGAGGCCGGCGTGCGTCAGTTGGAGAAGCAACTGGGCAAGCTGGTGCGCAAGGCGGTGGTAAAACTGCTGGATGAGCCCGACTCGGTGATCAAGATCGGCAACAAGGATCTGGAAAGCTCCCTGGGCATGCCCGTGTTCCGTAATGAGCAAGTGCTCTCCGGCACCGGCGTGATTACCGGCCTGGCCTGGACCAGCATGGGCGGCGCCACCTTGCCGATTGAAGCAACGCGCATCCACACGCTCAACCGCGGCTTCAAGCTCACCGGGCAGTTGGGTGAGGTAATGAAAGAGTCCGCCGAAATCGCCTACAGCTACATCAGTTCCAATCTGAAATCATTTGGCGGTGATGCGAAGTTCTTCGACGAAGCCTTCGTACACTTGCACGTGCCAGAAGGCGCCACCCCCAAAGACGGCCCGAGTGCCGGCGTGACCATGGCCAGTGCGTTGCTGTCCCTGGCCCGCAACCAACCGCCGAAAAAAGGCGTGGCAATGACCGGCGAACTGACGCTGACCGGGCATGTACTGCCGATCGGCGGGGTACGCGAGAAGGTGATTGCGGCGCGGCGCCAGAAGATTCACGAGTTGATCTTGCCGGAGCCCAACCGTGGCAGCTTTGAAGAGTTGCCGGACTATTTGAAGGAAGGGATGACGGTGCACTTTGCCAAGCGGTTTGCGGATGTGGCGAAGGTGCTCTTCTGACAGATCTCTAGCGCCTGGACTGGCCCTATCGCGGGCAAGCCCGGCTCCCACAGGGATCGGCGTTGTTTATGACAACGCGGGTCAAATGTGGGAGCGGGCTTGCCCGTGATGGCGCCATCCGCCATACCTCACGCCCTCTTGTCACACCTTGTCTCATCTTCGGTTATGCTCGCCCTTCGTCGTGTATAAACGGAGTCTCCATGACTGCTGCCCGCCTGCTTCTCCCCCTGAGCCTTTGCCTGCTGACTGCGTGCGCCAGCGCGCCGAAGCAAAACGTCACCGTGGACAACCAGAGCGCCTGCCCGCTCCAGCTTGAAAACGGGCAAAACCTGATCCTCACCCTGCCCAGCAACCCCACCACCGGTTACCGCTGGGCCATCCAGGACTCCGCGGGCGGCGTGTTGCGCGCCTTGAGCCCCGAGGTCTACAGCAGCAGCGAGTCCGGCGTGATCGGCGGTGGCGGCCAGTCCACCTGGCGCTTCCAGGCGTTTGCCAAAGGGCAAGGGCGTTTGCGCCTGACGTCCCAGCAACCTTGGGAGCCGGAGGCCGAACCTGTCGAAACCTTTGACTGCGCCATTACGGTGAACTGATATGCCATGGCTGATCCTTGCCTTGATGGGCGCCGGCACCTTTGTCTATGGCCTGGCGACCCACGCGACGCTGCTGTGCCTGCTGGTCAAGCCGCTGCCGGTGCTGGCGCTGCTGGGTTGGCTGCATGACGCGCCGCCCACCGAGTATCGACGCTGGATCAGCCTGGGGTTGATTTTTTCCGTGGTGGGCGACGTGTTGCTCGCCTGGCCGGGCGACTTGTTTATCTTTGGCCTGGGCGCGTTTCTGTTCGCGCATCTGGCCTATCTCAAAGCCTATTTCAGTGACTGTCGGCGCTTGGCGCTGCTGCCGCTGGTGCTGGCCCTCGGCGTTGGCGCGATCCTGCTGAGCATCCTGATCGCCCACGGCCTCGGTGAGTTGCTGATACCGGTGGTGGTTTATGCGCTGGTGATCAGCGCGATGCTCTGGCGGGCGCTGGCGCGACTGGGCAGCGAGGTGCCCAAACGTTCGGCGTGGCTGGCGGCGGCGGGTGCGCTGTCGTTTGTGGTTTCCGACGCGCTGATCGGCATCAACCGCTTTGTGCTGGCGTTCGAGGCAGCGCCCTATTTGCTGATCGCCACCTACTGGCTCGGGCAGTGGGGCATCACCGCCTCGGCTTTCCATCAGACAACCCGCGCATCCGAGGAGCAACTTGGCTAAAATGCCGGCCTTTCCCCCATCGTCGCCGGAACAGCCGTGAGCAAAGAACCCGATCGCCTATTCGCCCAGCCCCTGCCCCAGGTGCCGGACTTCGCCTTTAACGAGGATGTGGTGCGGGTGTTCCCGGACATGATCAAGCGCTCGGTGCCGGGTTACCCCACCATCGTCGAGAACCTCGGCGTGCTGGCCGCGCAATTTGCCCAACCAGGTAGCGTGCTGTATGACCTGGGCTCTTCCCTGGGTGCTGTGACCCAAGCCCTGCGTCGCCATGTACGTACCGAAGGTTGCCGGGTGATCGCTGTGGATAACTCGGCCGCGATGGTCGAGCGCTGCCGCGAATACCTCAATGGCCAGGACTCGATGTTCCAGGAGTTGCTGCCCGTGGAGGTGATCGAGGGCGATATCCTCGCCTTGCAATTCCAGCCGGCCTCGGTGGTGGCGCTGAACTTCACCCTGCAATTTATCGCCCCCGAGGAGCGCCTGGCGTTGCTGGGGCGCATTCGCCAAGCGCTGCTGCCGGGCGGGGCGTTAATCCTCTCGGAAAAGCTGCGCTTTAACGATGTTGAAGAACACGCGCTGCTGACCGACCTGCATATCGCCTTCAAGCGCGCCAACGGCTACAGCGAACTGGAAATCGCCCAGAAGCGCAGCGCCATCGAAAACGTCATGAAGCCCGACAGCCTCGAAGAACACCGCGAACGCCTGCTGGCGGCCGGGTTCTCGAAAGTCGTGCCGTGGTTCCAGTGTCTTAACTTTGCCTCGTTGATTGCCTTGCCATGATTGATTTGTCCCCCCTCGCCCGCCATCTGGTCGGCACTCCCCTGGCCGTGTGGGCCCAGGGCCTGCAAGCGCAGCTCGATAGCAAGATGGAAAAGGGCCATGGCGACCTGGAACGCTGGCAGAGTGCGTTGGACGCACTGCCGAAGATCCAGCCCAGCGAAGTCGACCTGTTGAACGGCCTGGTGCTGGACACCGATTGCGACGACGCCACCCGCGCGCAGATGCACACGACGCTGATGGGCCTGAGCCCCTGGCGCAAAGGCCCGTTCCATCTGTTCGGCGTGCATGTGGACACCGAGTGGCGTTCGGACTGGAAATGGTCGCGGGTCGCGCCGCACCTGAACCTCCAAGGCAAGCGCATCCTCGATGTGGGCTGCGGCAACGGCTACTACATGTGGCGCATGCTCGGCGCCGGGGCCGACAGCGTGATTGGCGTGGACCCCAACTGGCTGTTCTTCTGCCAGTTCCAGGCGGTGCAGCGTTACCTGTCCGAGCCCAAGGCCTGGCACTTGCCGTTCCCGTTCGAAGACTTGCCGGCGAACCTGGAAGGCTTTGACACCGTGTTTTCCATGGGCGTGTTCTACCACCGCCGCTCGCCCATCGAGCATTTGCTGGCGCTGAAGGACACCCTGGTCAAGGGCGGCGAGTTGGTGTTGGAAACATTGGTTGTGGAGGGCGATCAACAGCAGGTGCTGGTGCCGGAAGACCGTTATGCACAGATGCGCAATGTGTGGTTCCTGCCGTCGGTGCCGGCGTTGATGCTGTGGCTGCGCCGGGCCGGGTTCAGTGATGTGCGGTGCGTGGATGTGAGCGTGACCACGGTTGAGGAACAGCGTGGGACGCAGTGGATGAAGTATCAGTCGCTCAGTGACTTCCTCGACCCCGAAGATCACAGCAAGACCATCGAAGGGCTGCCGGCGCCGATGCGAGCGGTGATCATCGCGCGCAAATGACCCCACCCTCTTCCTGAAAAAAATGGAGATCAAAGGTGGGAGCTGGCTTGCCTGCGATAGCGGTGGGTCAGTCAATATTGGGCTGACTGACAGATTGCTATCGCAGGCAAGCCAGCTCCCACAGTGTTTCTCAGTGTTAGTTAGACGGTGGCTTGGCTCGGCGAGCTTTGAAGAACTCGCTGAGGACAGCCCCACACTCCTCTGCCAACACCCCGCCTTCAAACAACACCCGATGGTTAAGAAAACCCTGGGTGAAAAACTGCCCCTGGCTCTGCACAATCCCGGCCTTGGGTTCCAACGCGCCATACACCACCCGCGCCACCCGCGAATGCACGATCAGCCCGGCACACATGCTGCACGGTTCCAGCGTCACGTACAGCGTGCTGCCCACCAGCCGATAGTTGCTGATCGCTTGCGCAGCGGCGCGGATCGCGACCATTTCGGCATGGGCGCTGGGGTCGTTGCCGCTGATGGGGCAGTTGAAGCCGCGGCCGATGATTTCACCGTCCTGCACCAGCACGGCGCCCACCGGCACCTCGCCCAATGCGGCGCCCTGGGCGGCGAGCGCCAGGGCTTCGCGCATAAAGTCCTGGTCGCGGCTGCGGTCGATAATCGCGGCAGGGCGAATCTGGCGCATCACGCCACCTCGATGGCGGCCATCAGGCCGGTTTCCATGTGGTCGATCACATGGCAATGGAACATCCACACCCCGGGGTTATCCGCCACCAAGGCCACGCGGGCGCGTTCGTTCTTGCCCAGCAGGTAGGTGTCGGTGAAATACGGGATCACCTTGTGGCGGTTGGACGCGAGCACCTTGAAGCTCATGCCGTGCAGGTGGATCGGGTGCTGATACTGGGTCATGTTCTTCAATTCGAAAATGTAGCTCTTGCCCTTTTCCAGCTTGGCAATCGGGCGGTCGGCGCAGGTCTTGTCGGTGATGTCCCAGGCCTGGCCGTTGATCTGCCACAGGCTCGGCGGCTTGCCGTTCTCGACGTTGACCGACACCGAGCCGACCCATTCGAAATTAAAGTTGAGCTTCTCGGCATTGGCCAGGTCTGGCTCGGCGACCGGGTTGGCCGGCAATGCCTTTGGCCACACGGTAGGCGCGTCGGTATTGGCGACCGAGCGGAAGGTGCCAAGGCGCACCGGGCCGTTGCGCAGCGACAGCTCTTCGCCCGCCGGGGGCGCCTTGATCGCCAGGCAAATGCGCATGCCCGGGCCCAGCCAATATTCCTTGCCCAGCGGGCGCGGCTCGATGGGGTTGCCGTCCAGTGCGTAGATCTGCGCTTCGACGTCGGGGATATTGAGGCGATAGGTCAGCGTGTTATCAAGGTTGAGCAGGCGCACACGGGTGATTTGCCCGGCAGGCAGGTCGATGACCGCCTGGGGCACGCCGTTGATGGTCGACAGGCGCCCGGCCGTGCCGCCACGTGCCGCTTCACGGGGGATGCTGAACTCGACAAACTCGCCCTGTTCGTCGATGTGCCAGTTCTTCAGGCTCAAGGTGCGTTCGTACTTGAAGCCGGTGGGTTCGCGTTCTTCCACGATCAACGGGCCGACCAGGCCACGGCCGAGTTCTTCGCTGCTGCTGACATGGGGGTGGTACCAGTAACTGCCGGCATCGGGCACGCGGAATTTGTAGTCGAAATATTCGCCAGGCAGCACCGGCAATTGCGAGACGTAGGGCACGCCGTCCATTTCCAGCGGCAGGCGGATGCCGTGCCAGTGGATGGTGGTGGCGACTGGCAGGTGATTGATAAAGCGTACCCGCAGCCACTCGCCCTGGCGCACCCGCAACTCGGTGCCCGGCGCCGATGGGCCGAACGCCCAGGCCTGTGTCTTGTGCCCTGGTACCAACTCTACGTCCAGGGGTGCGGCGATCAGCTCGTAATCGTGCCCGGCCTCGGACTCAGCGACTTTCCCCAGCCAGTAGCGGTAACCACCACCGGCACCGACGCCTACTACGGCCAGGCCAGCAAGACCACCCAGGATTTGTCGACGGGAAAAGGATCGGGACACAACAACCTCGCGTATCTGCCGCAGGCCAAGGGCCCGCAAAGGGCAGATACGATACACCTGCGGGGCCTAAACAGTAAGGGTTCGCATTGCCGCACAGATGAAACATGGCTCAAACAACCTGTAGGAGCGAGCTTGCTCGCGAAAGACCTGAGAACAACGCGGGGAGCCAGACTCCCCGCGTCATCGTTAACGACCTTCGCGAGCAAGCTCGCTCCTACAGGTTAATGTGCGATCAGGGCTTGGCAGCGGCCAGGATCAGGGCTTTCATCTCGGCCACCGCGCCTTTGAAACCGACGAACAACGCGTGCGCCACCAGGGCATGGCCGATGTTCAGTTCGTTGATACCTTTGATCGCGGCCACGGCTTCGACGTTGTGATAGTGCAGGCCATGGCCGGCGTTGACGATCAAGCCTTCGTTGAGCCCGCAGTTCACGCCGTCGATGATGCGTTGCAACTCATCGGCCACTTCGGTCGGCGTGGTGGCATCGGCATAACGGCCAGTGTGCAGTTCGATGGCCGGCGCGCCGACACGGCGAGAGGCTTCGATCTGGCGTTCGTCGGCGTCGATAAACAGCGAGACTTCACTGCCGATCCGCGACAGGCGCTCCACCGCAGCCTTGATCCGCGCTTCCTGGCCGGCGACATCGAGGCCGCCTTCGGTGGTCAGTTCCTGGCGGGTTTCCGGTACCAGGCAGATATGCGCCGGACGGATGCGCTCGGCGAACGCCATCATTTCTTCGGTGACGCCCATTTCGAAGTTCATGCGGGTTTGCAGCACGTCCTTGAGCAGCAGCACGTCGCGCTCCTGGATGTGGCGGCGGTCTTCGCGCAGGTGCACGGTGATGCCGTCGGCGCCCGCTTCTTCGGCGTCCAGCGCGGCCTTGACCGGGTCAGGGTAACGGGTGCCCCGGGCCTGGCGCAGGGTGGCGACGTGGTCGATGTTGACGCCAAGAAGAATGCGATTGCTGGTGGTCACGGAAGCGCTCCTGAAAAGGGAAAGAATCGGTGCACAGCATACACGGGGATGTCAGGGCTTTCGAAACAACTCGCGACTGACCAGTGGCCGTCCGCCCAGATGCACGGCCAGGGCCTGGCGCATCAGGCGCTTGGCAGCAGACAGCGCACCGGGTGCGTGCCAGTCGGCTTCGCTCATGGCCAACAGCTCGGTGCCCTGGAACAGGCCGGGTTGCAGCAGGTACACACGTTCAAGCCCCGCATCGACTTGCAGGCGATACATACCATCGGCGGCAATGGGCTCGCCGTGCAGGTCGTTGGCCAATTCGAAGCCATAGCCAAGGTCGTCGAGCAGGCGCCATTCGAAAGCGCGTAGCAGCGGTTCCAGCGGACGGCCTTCAGCGAGGGCCAGCAAGGTGGCAGCGTAGTGATCGAAAACCGCCGGGTGCGGGTCTTCGGCGGGCAACAGGCGGATCAGCAGTTCATTGAGGTAAAGGCCGCTGAACAGCGCATCGCCGTTAAGCCAGGCCGAGGTGCCAACGCTTTCCAGGCGGCCGACGTTTTTCAATTCGCCCTTGCCGCGAAACTCCACGTCCAGCGCCACGAATGGCCGCGCCAACGTGCCCGCCTTGCCCCGCGCGCTGCGCAATACCGCGCGCAGGCGGCCTTGAGGCGTGAGGAAGTCCACCAGCGCACTGGTTTCGCGGTAGGCGCGGCTGTGCAGGACGTAGGCGAGTTGGCTGGGGGGTGGGGATTGGGACATGGCAGGCTCGCTGAGGGAACACCGTCTTCAAGGCGATGATAATCACTGTAGGAGCGAGCTTGCTCGCGAAGAACTTGAGGACAACGCGTTTACTCAGAATAAACACATCATCGTTGACGTTTTTCGCGAGCAAGCTCGCTCCTACAGTGGGCGCGCCGCAGTTTAGAGGTCGCCGTAGCCCAGGGAGCGCAACGCACGCTCATCATCGGACCAGCCGCCCTTCACCTTCACCCACAGGTTGAGCATGATCTTGGAGTCGAACAGCAACTCCATGTCCTTGCGCGCTTCGGTGCCGATGCGCTTGATGCGCTCGCCCTTGTCGCCAATGATGATTTTCTTCTGGCCGTCACGTTCCACGAGGATCAGCGCATGGATATGCAAGGTCTTGCCCTGCTGCTTGAACTCTTCGATTTCGACGGTGATCTGGTACGGCAGCTCGGCACCCATCTGGCGCATGATTTTCTCGCGCACCAGTTCGGCGGCGAGGAAGCGGCTGCTGCGGTCGGTGATCTGGTCTTCCGGGAAGAAATGCTCGTTCTCCGGCAGGTGCTCGGCGATCACGCGCTCCAGGGCGTCGAGGTTGTGGCCGTGCTGGGCCGAGATCGGGATGATCTGGGCGTTCGGCAGTTGTTCCTGCAGCCAGCTCAGGTGCGGCATTAGCTCGGCTTTGTCTTCGATGCGGTCGGTCTTGTTCAGCGCGACGATCAACGGGCCGGTCACGTACTGCACACGCTCAAGGACCATCTGGTCTTCGTCGGTCCACTTGGTGCGGTCGACCACGAAGATCACCACGTCGACGTCTTTCAACGCGGCCGAGGCGGTCTTGTTCATGTAGCGGTTCAGGGCTTTCTCGCCACCTTTGTGCATGCCCGGGGTATCGACATACACCGCTTGCACGTGGCCTTCGGTCTTGATGCCCAGCATGTTGTGGCGAGTGGTCTGGGGCTTGCGCGAGGTGATCGCGAGCTTCTGGCCGAGGATGTGGTTGAGCAGCGTGGACTTGCCCACGTTCGGGCGGCCGACGATGGCAACATAGCCACAGCGTGTTGCGGTTGAATCAGTCATGGCCATTCTCCACGCCCAGGGCAATCAGTGCTGCAGCGGCCGCTACCTGTTCGGCAATGCGACGGCTCACACCCTGACCTCGGCTTTTTTCGTTCAATAAGGTGATTTCACATTCCACGAAGAACACCCGGCAATGGGGTTCGCCCTGGATATCCACCACTTCGTAGCGTGGCAGTTCGCAACCGCGGGACTGCAGGTATTCCTGCAGGCGGGTCTTGGGATCCTTGTTGGTGTCGACCAGTGTCAGGCTTTCGATTTCAGAAGCCAGCCAGGCGACCACGCGCTCCTTGGCTGTCTCCATGCCTGCATCAAGGTAGATCGCACCGATCAAGGCTTCCAGGGCATCAGCCAGGATTGATTCGCGACGGAAACCACCGCTTTTCAGCTCACCGGAACCCAGCCGCAGGTATTCGCCCAGGCCGAAGCCTCGGGCCAGCACAGCCAGGGTCTCGCCTTTCACAAGGCGTGCGCGCAGGCGCGAAAGCTGGCCTTCTCGCGCTTGGGGGAAGCGCTCGAACAGCGCCTCGCCGGCGGCGAAATTGAGGATAGCGTCACCGAGGAATTCCAGGCGCTCGTTATTGCGCCCTGCAAAGCTGCGGTGTGTGAGGGCAAGGACCATCAATTCCTGGTCCTTGAAGGTGTAGCCGAGCTGACGCTCGAGACGACTTAGAGAAACGGTCACGGTTTATCCATATCTAGTTGATGGCACCGGCGGCCATCGACGATTGACGCAGTGTTCAAATTCAAATTCTGATGGGTACCGGGCATCGGAAAATGTCCAAGCCCCAGAAAAGCATTCGGCGCTGTGTTCACAGCGCCGCTTGTATTACTTGATCAGCCCGACCCGCGAGAAGTTCGGCAGGTGGCTGAGCTTGGGTTCCGGCCAACTCATCCAGACCGCGAAGGCTTTGCCGACAATGTTCTCGTCGGGCACCATGCCCAGCAGGTCCTTGGGAATGTTGGGGTCATCCCAATAGCGGCTGTCGTTGGAGTTGTCGCGGTTGTCGCCCATCATGAAGTAGTGCCCGGCCGGCACTTTCCACTGGCCATCGGGCATCGCACGGTAGCGGCTCATTTCCTTGCGGATCTGGTGCTCCACCGCGCCGAGTTTTTCCTGGTACAGCTCGGCGCTGCCCAAGGTGTTCGGCTCGGCGCCCAACAGTTTCTCGGCCACCGACTCACCGTTAATGAACAGGCGCTTGTCGCTGGTGTAGCGCACCACGTCGCCCGGCAGGCCGACCACACGCTTGATGTAGTTGACGTTCGGGTCGCTTGGGTAGCGGAACACCATCACATCGCCGCGCTGCGGGTCACCCACGGGGATGACTTTCTTGTCGATCACCGGCAGGCGAATGCCGTAGGAAAACTTGTTCACCAGGATGAAGTCACCCACGTCCAGGGTTGGTTTCATCGACCCCGAAGGGATCTGGAACGGCTCTACCAGAAACGAGCGCAGCACCAGCACGATGAACAACACCGGAAAGAACGACTTGCCGTACTCAACCAGCAAGGGCTCTTTGTTCAGCTTCTCGACCACCACCGCATCGGGCTGGCTGACGCTGCCCTGATAGGAAGCGATGGCCGCCCGACGACGCGGGGCGAAGAACACCAGATCGAGCAACGCCAGGAGACCACAGACGGCAACGGCAATGACCAGCAACAGCGGGAAATTTAGTGACATAGGACCTAACTATCCAACCTGAGCACCGCAAGGAAGGCTTCTTGTGGAACTTCCACGTTGCCTACCTGCTTCATGCGTTTTTTACCGGCCTTTTGCTTCTCAAGCAGCTTGCGCTTACGGCTTACGTCACCGCCGTAGCATTTGGCCAGTACGTTCTTTCTGAGAGCCTTGACGGAAGTCCGTGCAATGATCTGCCCGCCAATGGCGGCCTGGATCGCGACGTCGAACATCTGGCGCGGAATCAGTTCTTTCATCTTCTCGGTCAGTTGGCGACCTTTGTAGTGCGCGTTGTCCTTGTGCACGATCAGTGCCAAGGCATCTACCTTGTCGCCGTTGATCAGCACATCCAGTTTCACCAGATTAGCCGATTGGTAACGATCGAAATGGTAGTCCAGCGAAGCATAGCCGCGACTGGTGGACTTGAGGCGGTCGAAGAAGTCCAGGACCACTTCGTTCATCGGCATATCGTAGGTCACTTGTACCTGGGTACCGAGGAACAGCATGTCGCGCTGTACGCCACGCTTTTCGATGCACAGGGTAATGACGTTGCCCAAGTGTTCCTGCGGTACCAGGATATTGGCCCGCACGATCGGCTCGCGCATGTCTTCGATGGCTGACAGATCCGGGAGCTTGGACGGGTTGTCGACGTAAATCGTTTCACCGGTTTTGAGCAGCAACTCAAAAATAACGGTTGGCGCGGTGGTGATCAGGTCCAGGTCGTATTCGCGCTCAAGGCGCTCCTGGATGATCTCCATGTGCAGCATGCCCAGGAACCCGCAACGGAAGCCAAAGCCCAGGGCGTCGGAGCTTTCCGGGGTGTACTGCAACGACGAGTCGTTGAGGGTCAGTTTTTGCAGGGCTTCGCGGAAGTCTTCGAAGTCGTCGGAGCTGACCGGGAACAGGCCGGCGTAGACCTGTGGCTGAATGCGCTTGAAGCCGGGCAGCACGTCGACGTCTGGCGTGGAGCTCAAGGTCAGCGTGTCACCCACTGGCGCACCGTGAATGTCCTTGATACCGGCGATGATGAAGCCGACTTCACCGGCTTTCAGATCAACGGTAGCGGTGTGCTTGGGGTTGAATACACCGACGCTGTCCACCAGGTGGATCTTGCCGGTGGACTTGACCAGGATCTTGTCGCCCTTCTTCACACGGCCATGACGCACACGGACCAGGGAAACAACGCCCAGGTAGTTGTCGAACCAGGAGTCGATGATCAACGCTTGCAGCGGATCTTCGTAGTTGCCGGTCGGCGCGGGAATGGTGTGCACCAGGCGTTCGAGCACTTCGTCGACACCCAGGCCGGTCTTGGCGCTGCAGGTGACGGCGTCGGTGGCGTCGATGCCGATGATCTTCTCGATCTCTTCCTTGACGCGCTCGGGCTCGGCCTGGGGCAGGTCGATCTTGTTGAGCACGGGCATGACTTCCAGGCCTTGCTCGATCGCGGTGTAGCAGTTGGCAACCGACTGTGCCTCGACGCCCTGGCCGGCATCGACCACCAGCAACGCACCTTCACAGGCCGCCAGCGAGCGGCTGACTTCGTAGGTGAAGTCAACGTGGCCAGGGGTGTCAATGAAGTTCAGTTGGTAAGTGATGCCGTCTTTGGCCTTGTAGTACAGCGTGACGCTGTGGGCCTTGATGGTGATCCCGCGCTCGCGTTCGAGGTCCATGGAATCCAGTACCTGGGCTTCCATTTCACGCTCGGCAAGGCCGCCGCACATCTGGATAAATCGATCGGCCAGCGTCGACTTGCCATGGTCAATGTGGGCGATGATGGAGAAATTGCGGATATGACTCAAATCACTCACGGATCAACACTCAAAAAGGCTGCAGGCAGATTGCCCGCTGAAAAATAGCCGGGAATTGTACCTGATGCTCAGGCCAGACGTCATCTTTGCTGACCAATACAAAAAAGCCCCACTTTAATGGGGCTTAAAACTGTAGGAGCGAGCTTGCTCGCGAAAATCGCCAACGATAACGCGCTTATCCTGGATAAACGCGGCGTTTCGCAGATTTTCGCGAGCAAGCTCGCTCCTACAGTGAGTGGCATTATGCGAGCGCGGCTTCAACCCGCCCGGCGCAGCAGCCAGAACCCGGCCACGGCGCAAATGCCCGTGGGCACCAGCACCGCAAACAGCGGCGAAAAACCGAATACCAGGCTCGACGGCCCAAGCAAGTCCTGGGCGATGCGGAAGGTGAAGCCCACCAGCACACCGGTAAATACCCGCTGGCCCAGGGTCACGGAACGCAATGGCCCGAAAATGAAGGAGATCGCCATCAACACCAAGGCCGCGGTAACCACCGGTTGCAATACCTTTACCCAGAACGCCAGCCAGTAGCGGCCATTGTTCAGACCCTGCTCCTTGAGATAGTGGATATAGCTCCACAAACCGGAGATAGGCAGCGCTTCCGGCACCATGACCACGGTGTTGAGCAATTCCGGCTTCAGGGCGATATCCCACTGCTCAGTCGGCACATTGACCACTTCGGTGCTGGACTGGGTGCCCTGGCCCACGTTACGGAAGTGCGTGGTGGTGACGTCGCTCAGTTGCCATTGCTCGCCACTGTACTGCGCGCGCTTGGCGAAGCTGGACGACAACATGTGCCGTTCTTTGTCGAAGGTGTAGCGGGTTACCCCGATCAACAGGCCACCCGGTTGCACGGCGTTGATGTGGATGAACTCGTCACCCTGGCGGTGCCACAGGCCGTGCTTGGCGCTTTGCGCATCGCCCGAACCCTGGGCCAGGGCGCGATTGGCCTGGGCGGTAGCTTCGGCCGGTGGCGCCACGTATTCACCGATCAGCACGCTGCACGCCATCAGCAGCAGCATCGGCTTCATCACCGCCCAGACGATACGGCCGATGGAAACCCCGGCGGCGCGCATGATGGTCAGCTCGCTGTTGCTGGCCAGGGTGCCTAGGCCGATCAGGCAGCCAATCAGCGCGGCCATTGGCATCATGTCGTAGAGGCGACGCGGCGCGGTCAGTGCCACGTAGCTCAGCACGTCCGTGACCGTGTAGGTATCGGTGACGTTGCCCACTTCATCAATGAAGGCGAACAGCAAGGCCAGGCCAAGGATGATGCCCAGTACCGCCAGGATAGCGATCAGTACGCTAATGCCGATGTAGCGATCAAGCTTAGCCACGAGCCAACTCCTTCAGGCCACGACGGCTCTTCATTTTCAAACGGATAGGTTCCCAATAGAGCAGCCCCAGGCCGATCATCAGGAAAACCCCGTGTACCCACCACAGGCCCAAGGCCGGTGGCAACTTGCCCTTCTCCAGGGAGCCACGGGCGGAAATCAGGATGGTCAGGTAGGCCATGTACAGCAGGATCGCCGGCAGCAACTTGAGGAAACGCCCTTGGCGCGGGTTGACGCGCGACAGCGGCACGGCCATCAGGGTCACGATAAACACCAGCAGCGGCAGGGACAGGCGCCATTGCAACTCGGCGATGGAGCGCAACTCCGGGCTGCCGAACAGCGATGAAGTGGGCAGTGCGTCGCGGTCGGTCACCTCGTCACTGATCTCGGCCTTGGGCAGCATGACGCCATAGGTGTCGTACTTGATCGCCCGATAATCCGCCAGGCCAGGGCTGCCGTCGTAGCGGTAGCCGTTTTCCAGGATCAGGTAGCGATTGCCATCGGGACGGATTTCCTGGCGACCGCTGTCGGCCACCAGAATCGAAATACCTCGGTCCTTCTGGTTCTGACCGAGGTTCTTCTGGGAGATGAACACGCCGCCAAGGTTGGAGCGGTCGTCGGTCATGGTTTCGGTGTAGGTCACCCGCGAACCGTCGCTGAGCGACTGGAAGCGACCGGGCTCGAGAGTGTCGAACTCAGTCATCGCATCCTGCTTGTTCAGCAGCAACTGGAACTGCATGGCCCCCTGGGGCGCCAGGCTCATGCTCAACCAGGCCACTATCAGAGCAACACCGGCGGCAGGCACCATGGTCATGGCCAGCAGGCGCTGCTGGCTCATGCCGGTGGCCGACAGCACAGTCATCTCACTTTCCAGGTACAGCCGGCCATAGGCCAGCAATATGCCGAGAAACAGGCCCAGCGGCAGGATCAACTGGAGCATGCCGGGCATCCGGTAGCCCATGATCAGGAACAGTGAACCCGGATCCAGGGCGCCAGCGGCGGCTTGGGCCAGGAACTTGACGAAACGACCACTCATGATGATGACCAGCAACACCGCACTTACGGCACTCAGGGTCAACAGGACTTCGCGGGACAGATAACGGAAGACAATCAAACCAGACACTCCAGGGTTGTCAGGCTAAGGCGGCCAAACAAGCAAGCATACCGAGTCGACCCGTTTACCACGGGCCGGCTAAAAAGATGGCGCATTATCCTGTGATTGACCGCGCCTGTCACGGAGCTTACTCATGCGCACGCACAAAGCGTGCGCCAAGGGTTGTCAGGCTCCGCTGGCGAGGTTCAAACTGCGGCCTTTGTCGCTGGCGGTTTACAACGCTGCCGAGCTTTAAAGCCGGAGTACAAGCTCCCGGCTCACAGACCTTGATAAGGGACCCGAAAATGGAATTGGTTGTAAAAAGCGTTAGCCCTGAAACGTTGAAAACCGCCACCCTCGTGGTCGCTGTCGGCGAAGGCCGCACTCTTGGCGTCGCCGCCAAGCAACTGGATGAACTGAGCGGCGGCGCTATCAGCGCCGTGCTCAAGCGCGGCGACCTGGCCGGCAAAGTCGGCCAGAGCCTGCTGCTGCAGAGCCTGCCTAACCTTAAAGCCGAGCGCGTTTTGCTGGTGGGCGTGGGCAAGGATGCCGAACTGGGCGACCGTCCGTTTCGCAAGATCGTCAGCGGCCTCCTTACCACCCTCAAGGGCCTGGGCGGCAGCGATGCGGTGCTGGCACTCGATGAAATCGTGGTCAAGGGCCGCGACAGCTACGGCAAGACCCGCCTGCTGGCCGAGTCGCTGGTGGACGGCGGCTATATTTTCGACCAGTTCAAGAGCCAGAAAGCCGAACCCCGCGCCCTGAAGAAAATCACCCTGCTGACCATCAAGGCCGCCCAGGCTGAAGTCCAGCGCGCCGTCACCCACGCCCAGGCCATCGCCAACGGCATGTCGTTCACTCGCGACCTGGGCAACCTGCCGCCGAACATCTGCCACCCGACATTCCTGGGCGAACAGGCCAAGGCATTGGGCAAAGAGTTCAAGGGCTTGAAGGTTGAGGTACTGGACGAGAAGAAAATCAAGGACCTAGGCATGGGCTCGTTCTATGCCGTGGGCCAGGGCAGCGACCAGCCGCCACGCCTGATCGTGATGCAATACAACGGCGGCAAGAAGTCCGAGAAGCCTTACGCCCTGGTAGGTAAAGGCATTACCTTCGACACCGGCGGCATCAGCCTCAAGCCGGGCGCCGGTATGGACGAAATGAAGTACGACATGGGCGGCGCCGCCAGCGTGTTCGGCACCCTGCGCGCCGTGCTGGAACTCAAGCTGCCGATCAACCTGGTGTGCATTTTGGCTTGTGCCGAGAACATGCCGAGCGGCGGTGCGGCGCGCCCAGGCGATATCGTCACCACCATGAGCGGCCAGACCGTCGAGATCCTCAACACCGACGCCGAAGGCCGCCTGGTGCTGTGCGATGCCCTGACCTACGCCGAGCGCTTCAAGCCCCAGGCCGTGATCGACATCGCCACCCTGACCGGTGCCTGCATCGTGGCCCTGGGCTCCCACACCTCGGGCCTGCTGGGCAACAACGACGAACTGATCGAGCAATTGCTCAGCGCTGGCAAGGCCGCCGACGACCGCGCCTGGCAACTGCCGCTGTTCGATGAGTACCAGGAACAGCTCGACAGCCCGTTCGCCGACATCGCCAACATCGGTGGGCCGAAAGCCGGCACCATTACGGCTGCCTGCTTCCTGTCGCGCTTTGCCAAGAACTTCAACTGGGCTCACCTGGATATCGCCGGCACGGCCTGGACCAGCGGCGGCAAGGACAAGGGCGCCACTGGCCGTCCGGTACCCCTGCTGACCCAATACCTGCTGGATCGCGCCAAAGCTTAAGCGGCCCCTGCGCCTCTCTGTAGGAGCGAGCTTGCTCGCGAAGATCGCCTTTGATAATGCGTTCATCCTGGATGAACGCGGTGTCCTCAGGTTTTTCGCGAGCAAGCTCGCTCCTACAGGGGGCCATCAGGCCAGCCCCAGGATTCCCAATGCCCCAAGTCGACTTCTATATATTGCCCAGCGCCGATCCCCTTGCGCGCCTGGATTTTGCCTGCAAACTCACCGAAAAAGCCTGGCGCATGGGCCATCGCATCTACCTGCATTGCAGCGATGCTGCCCAACGTGACGAACTTGATGCCCGCCTGTGGCGCTTCAAGGGCGAGAGCTTCGTGCCCCACGGCCCCGCCGAATCCGAACCCGAAAGCCTGGTTGTGCTGGGCTTGGGGGATAATTGCGGCGATCACCATGATTTGCTGGTCAACCTCGACCTGAAGGTACCGGCCTTTGCCAAAGCGTTCGCCCGTGTGGCGGAAGTGGTGGTCGAAGACCCGGCTATTCGTCAGGCCGCGCGGGAGAGTTTCCGCTTTTACCGTGAACAGGGCTATCCTCTGCAAGATCACCGGCTACAACGACTTTGAGTACATGATGGACACTCCCAACCCGCTGAAAAAAGACGACCACCTGCTGGATGACTTGGAGTCGATCCGTCAGTTGCTGGGTGATGACAACCTGCAACCGCCGCTGCTGACCGACACGGTCGAGGGCGAGGTACAGATTCCGCTGTTGTTCGACATGGTCGGCGGCAAGCCTGCCGCCCCGGCTCCTGTTGCAGAGCCGCCGCCAGCCGCTGAAAAAGCGCCCGACGCACTGCTGCTGCACCTGGACAACGAACTGCGCGCCGCTGCGCAATTGATCATGCAGGATGTGATCGATGACTTTGCGCCGCATATCGAGGCTGAGATCAAGCGTCGGATGGATGCGCGGATGGAGCGGTTGCTCAGCCAGTACCAGTCTTGAACCTTGCATAGATCCCTGTGGGAGCTGGCTTGCCTGCGATGGCGGCGATCAGTCGCCGAAGATGCTGACTGAAACACCGCCATCGCAGGCAAGCCAGCTCCCACATTAATTCTGCATCGGTCTTAACCGTCTTCGCCTCGCCCTCGCCCCTATCCCCCGTTATACTTGCCGGCTTTCCTGAATAAATGCCAACTAGGGTCCCGCCGCGCATGGATAAGACCTACCAGCCCCACGCTATCGAAACTTCCTGGTACAACACCTGGGAGTCCGAGAACTATTTCGCCCCACAAGGTGCGGGCGACTCGTACACCATCATGATTCCGCCACCGAACGTCACTGGCAGCCTGCACATGGGCCATGGCTTCAACAATGCGATCATGGATGCGTTGATCCGCTTCCGCCGCATGCAGGGTCGCGACACCCTGTGGCAACCGGGCACCGACCACGCCGGTATCGCCACCCAGATGCTGGTGGAACGCCAACTGGAAGCCACCGGCCAGAACCGTCACGACCTGGGCCGCGAGAAATTCCTGGAGAAAGTCTGGGAATGGAAAGACCAGTCCGGCGGCAATATCAGCCGTCAGATCCGTCGCCTGGGTTCGTCCGTAGACTGGAGCCGCGAGCGCTTCACCATGGACGACGGCCTGTCCGAAGCCGTGAAGGAAGCCTTCGTGCGCCTGCATGAAGACGGCCTGATCTACCGCGGCAAGCGCCTGGTCAACTGGGACACCAAGTTGCACACGGCCATTTCCGACCTTGAAGTGGAAAACCACGACGAGAAAGGCTTCCTGTGGAACCTCAAGTATCCGCTGGCTGACGGCGCCAAGACCGCTGAAGGCAACGATTACCTGATCGTCGCCACCACCCGTCCGGAAACCATGCTCGGCGATGCCGCCGTTGCCGTTAATCCGAACGACGAGCGCTACCAGGCGCTGATCGGCAAGTTCGTCGAGCTGCCATTGGTTGGCCGCCGCATCCCGATCATCGCGGATGACTACTGCGACCCAGAGTTCGGCACCGGCTGCGTGAAAATCACCCCGGCCCACGATTTCAACGACTATGAAGTCGGCAAGCGCCACAACCTGCCGCTGCTGAACATCTTCGACAAAAATGCCGCCATCCTGCCGGCCTGCCAGGTGTTCAACCTGGACGGCACGCTCAACGACAGCATCGACGGCAAGATCCCGGCCGAATACGCAGGTCTGGACCGTTTTGAAGCGCGCAAGCAGATCGTTGCCGCCTTCGACGCCGCCGGCTTGCTGGTCAGCGTCGACGACCACGGCCTGAAAGTGCCCAAGGGCGACCGCTCCGGCACCGTGATCGAGCCGTGGCTGACCGACCAGTGGTACGTGTCCACCAAGCCGCTGGCAGAACCTGCGATTGCCGCCGTGGAAGATGGCCGCATCCAGTTCGTGCCTAAACAGTACGAAAACATGTACTTCTCGTGGATGCGTGACATCCAGGACTGGTGCATCAGCCGTCAGCTGTGGTGGGGCCACCGTATTCCGGCCTGGTACGACGAGTCGGGCAAGGTCTATGTAGGCCGTGACGAAGCCGAAGTGCGTGCCAAGCACAACCTCGGCGCGGACATCGCGCTGCAACAGGACAACGACGTACTGGACACCTGGTTCAGTTCGGGCCTGTGGACCTTCTCTACCCTGGGCTGGCCGCAGCAGACCGAGTTCCTGAAGAAATTCCACTCCACCGACGTGCTGGTTACCGGCTTCGACATCATTTTCTTCTGGGTTGCCCGGATGATCATGCTCACCATGCACCTGGTGAAGAACGAAGACGGCACCCCGCAGGTACCGTTCAAGACCGTGTATGTACACGGCCTGGTACGCGACGGCCAGGGCCAGAAGATGTCCAAGTCCAAGGGCAACGTTCTGGACCCGCTGGACATCATCGACGGCATCGACCTGGAAACCCTGGTGCAGAAACGCACCTCGGGCCTGATGCAGCCGAAACTGGCGAAAAAGATCGAGAAGCAGACCCGCGACGAATTCGCCGACGGCATCGCCAGCTACGGCACCGACGCCCTGCGCTTCACCTTCTGCTCGCTGGCCTCCACCGGTCGCGACATCAAGTTCGACATGGGCCGCGTCGAAGGCTATCGCAACTTCTGCAACAAGATCTGGAATGCGGCGCGCTACGTGCTGGACAAAGGCGAAGACTGCGGCCAGAACGGCGAAGCCGTTGAGCTGAGCCTGGCGGATCGCTGGATCATCTCGCAGTTGCAGCGTACCGAAGCCGAAGTGACCCGCCAGCTCGACCAGTTCCGTTTCGACCTGGCCGCACAGGCCCTGTATGAGTTCATCTGGAACCAGTATTGCGACTGGTACCTGGAACTGTCCAAGCCGGTGCTGTGGGACGAAAACGCGCCGGTCGAACGCCAGCGCGGCACCCGTCGCACCCTGGTGCGTGTGCTGGAAGTGGCGTTGCGCCTGGCGCACCCGTTCATGCCGTTCATCACCGAAGAAATCTGGCAGCGCCTGGCGCCGTTGGCCGGTATCGAAGGCAAGACCATCATGCTGCAACCTTGGCCGGTGGCCAACGAAGCGCGCATCGATGAGGCCGCCGAAAGCGATATCGAATGGCTCAAGACCCTGATGCTCGGCACGCGCAACATCCGCGCCGAGATGAACATCGGGCCGGGCAAGCCGCTGGCCGTGTTCGTCAAGAACGCCAGTGCCGAAGACCAGCGTCGCCTCAGCGAGAACGATGCGCTGCTCAAGAAGCTGGCCAAGCTGGAGTCGATCACCGTATTGGCTGCCGGTGCCGAAGCACCGCTGTCCGCCACTGCGTTGGTGGGCGACATGGAAGTGCTGGTGCCAATGGCCGGGCTGATCGACAAGGGTGCCGAACTGGCGCGCCTCGACAAGGAAATTGCGCGTCTGCAAGGCGAAGTGCAACGCGTGGGCGGCAAGCTGTCCAACGCGGCGTTCGTCGACAAGGCGCCGGCTGAAGTGATCGAGAAAGAACGCGCCAAGTTGGCCGAGGCTGAACAGGCCCTGGGCAAGCTGGCGGAGCAACATGCGCGGATTTCCAGCCTGTAAGGCTGGCGCCGTGTGAAAAAAGAGACCTTCGGGTCTCTTTTTTTGTCCAGAAAAACGACACCATCTCCCAATCAAAACCCTACCCCTGTGGGAGCTGGCTTGCCTGCGATAGCATCACCTCGGTCTGCCTGATACACCCAGTCGCCTGCATCGCAGGCAAGCCAGCTCCCACATTTGACCGAGTTGTGTTCAGGAATGTGTGACAATGCCCACCACATTGAGCCAACACCAGAATCATCATGACCGCCCCCACTACGCCCAAACCACCGCGCAAGAAGCCTAAAACCGCCGCCACGGCCAAACCCGTCGCGCCGCGCAAAGAGGCCACCCTGCACCCACGCAACCGCCACACGGGCCGTTACGACTTCCCGGCGCTGATCAAGACCACGCCTGAACTGGCCAAATTCGTGATCATCAATCCCTACGGCAAAGAGAGCATCGACTTCGCCAGCCCGGATGCGGTGCGGGTGTTCAACCGGGCGTTGCTCAAGTCGTTCTATGGCATCCAGCATTGGGATATCCCGGCCGATTACCTGTGCCCGCCGGTGCCGGGGCGTGCTGACTACGTGCATTTCCTCGCCGACCTGCTGGCCAGCGTCAACGACGGCAAGATCCCGCGGGGCTCGATCGTCAAGGTGCTGGACGTCGGTATGGGCGCCAACTGCGTCTACCCACTGATTGGCTATATGGAGTACCGCTGGAACTTCCTCGGCTCGGAGGTCGACCCGATCGCCGTGTCCGCGGCCAAGGCCATCGTGCAATCCAACGACCTGAGCAAGGTCATCCAGTTGCGCCAGCAGCCCAACCCCAAGCAGATCCTGTTGGGCCTGCTGGAGCCGGGTGAGCGCTTTGACCTTACAATGTGCAACCCGCCCTTCCATGCGTCCATGGACGAAGCCACCAAAGGCAGCGAACGTAAATGGCGCGCCTTGGGCAAGGCCGACCCGAAACGCAAGTTGCCGGTGCTCAACTTCGGTGGCCAATCGGCCGAACTGTGGTGTGAGGGCGGCGAGGCGCGGTTTGTGACGCAGTTGATCGCCGAAAGCGCGCACTTTGCGCATAAAGTGCTGTGGTTTAGCACCCTGGTGTCCAAAGCCTCCAACTTGCCGGCGATCGAGACGGCGCTGAAAAAAGCCGGCGTGCTGGAAAGCCAGGTGGTGGAGATGTCCCAGGGGCAGAAGCAGAGCCGCTTCGTGGCCTGGACGTTCCAGACCAAGAACGAGCAGCAGATCTGGCGCCAGCGCTGGGTGCGCTGACGCCCACCTGTAGGAGCGAGCTTGCTCGCGAAAATCTGCGAAACGCCGCGTTTATCCAGAATAAGCGCGTTATCGTTGGCGTTTTTCGCGAGCAAGCTCGCTCCTACAGTTAAAAATCGCAGGCAATAAAAAACCGTGCCCGGATCACTCCGGAGCACGGTTTTTTTTGCTGCGTCTTACTTGTTAACAGCGTCGGTCAGGCCTTTAGCCACAACCAGCTTGATAACTTTCTTGGCAGCGATTTCGATGGCAGCGCCAGTCGAAGGGTTACGGCCAGTACGGGCAGGACGCTCGGTCACTTTCAGTTTGCCAACGCCTGGCAGAGTGATTTCGCCGCCATTTTCCAGCTGATCAGCAACAACCTGGCTCAGTTGGTCCAGCAGAGCACGCACGGTAGTTTTCGGTGCGTCTACTGCTTCAGCCAGGTCAGCGATCAGTTGGTCTTTAGTAATAGCCATTGTGGTGTTCCTTCCCTATCAAATTCATATGGATTGCAGAGTGCAGTGTCAGCCGTCGAGCCCGACCGTCATGGCCTGGCATCCCCGGCCATAACCACGGAGATCGGGGTTATAGATGCTTGAAACGGGGATTGGTTCGACCTGACAAATGCTGAATGCACGCTTAACGCCGAGACTTGGCGTAAGACGGGGCAAAACTAGCACAGAGACGGGGAAATATCCGCCTCAACATACCCATTTGGTCAGCTTTATCGCTCTAAACCGTGAAAAAAAGGCATATGGCCAGTCGGAGGGCGTGCAAAATGCCGTTCGGGGCACGTCTTGACCAATGGGTGCGGTACACTGGGCGACTTTTCGGGGAGGCCAACGGCTCCCCCTTCAACCAGCCGAGAAGCCTATGCCGATCCGTCATTGCATCGTCCACCTGATCGACAAAAAACCCGACGGCACACCCGCAGTTCTTCACGCCCGCGACACGGAACTGGCCGAGTCCGCCGCCATCGAGAACATGCTTGCCGACCTCAACGAGAGCTACAACGCCAAACAAGGCAAGGCCTGGGGTTTCTTCCATGCCGAGTCCGGCGCGCACCCGTTCAGTGGCTGGTTGAAGGACTACTTTGACGGTGGCCAGGACTTCACCACCTTCAGCCGCACGGCGGTAGAGCACCTGCAAAAGCTGATGGAGGAATCCAACC
The DNA here is from genome assembly GCF_009935965.1 of Pseudomonas sp. L13. Classification (NCBI taxonomy): domain Bacteria; kingdom Pseudomonadati; phylum Pseudomonadota; class Gammaproteobacteria; order Pseudomonadales; family Pseudomonadaceae; genus Pseudomonas; species Pseudomonas sp. L13. Next base: position 9,162 of record NZ_QODJ01000060.1, on the reverse strand, counting down.
TCTCCACCGGCGGCCATGTGCTGTTTGCCCATTACCAGCAAGGCATGACCGACTACCTGGCCATCGCCCTGCTGCACCACAGCGAAGGCGTGGCGGTGACCGACGAGCTGGACGTGACGCCCTCGCGCCACCTGGACCTGGGCCAGTTGCACCTGGCGGCGCGTATCAACGTCTCCGAGTGGCAGAACAACAAGCAGTCCAAGCAGTACATCTCCTTCATCAAAGGCAAGAACGGCAAGAAGGTCTCGGAGTACTTCCGCGACTTTATCGGTTGCCAGGAAGGCGTCGACGGCCCGGGCGAAACCCGCACCTTGCTCAAGGCGTTCAGTGACTTCGTCGAAAGCGAAGACCTGCCCGACGAGTCCGCCCGCGAGAAAACCAAGACCCTGGTGGACTACGCCAGCAGCCAGGCCAAGCTCGGCGAACCCATGGGCCTGGAAGAGCTCTCCGGGCTGATCGATGAAGACCGGCCAAAAGCCTTCTACGACCACATCCGCAACAAGGATTACGGCCTGTCGCCGGAAATTCCGGCCGACAAACGCACCCTCAACCAGTTCCGCCGCTTCACCGGGCGCGCCGAGGGCCTGTCCATCAGCTTTGAAGCGCACCTGCTGGGCGACAAGATCGAGTACGACGAAGCCGCCGGCACCTTGATCATCAAGGGCCTGCCGACCCAACTGACCGACCAGCTCAAGCGTCGTAACTGATGCTGGGCGGGGTGCTCAAGAAAGTCCTGCTGGTGTTGCTGGTGGTGGTAGCGATCCAGAACTGGGGCAAGGTGGAGCGGCTGTTCAACCCGTCCCAGGTGGCACCGGAGCAGGTACGCGCCTCTGCGCGGGTGGTGCTCTATGCCACCGAGTGGTGCGGGTACTGCAAGCAGATCCGGCGTTTTCTGGACCAGAAGGGTATCCCGTACCAGGCCGTCGATATCGAGAAGGATGCCCAGGCGCGCAAGGCGTATGAGGCGCTGGGCGGTGGCGGGATTCCGTTTGTGGATGTAAACGGCACCTTGATTCGCGACTACAACCCTGAAGCAATCATGGCCGCATTGAAGTAACACACAATCAAATGTGGGAGCTCTGCACAGTGGGCTTGGGGGTGGGCTTAGAAGTTGGCTTCCAGCGACACCATCGCTGTACGTGCCGAGCTGAGGTATTCCTTGCCTAACGGGTCGGCAACGCAGGCCTAGCGCAGCACAATCATGCGGCCCAACAAGGTGTGCTGTTCAAAACCCAGCACCGCTTGCAAGGCGTTCAAGACCGCTGCTGGGTCCTGGCTCGGAAAGCTGCCGCTGACGCGTTTGGCGGCCATGTCCTCGTTAAGCAGAAGAATGCGACCGGGGTAATAACGCCGCAGGTCCTCGACCACCTCGGCCAGCGGTGCCTTGTAGTAGTTGAGCCAACCCTCGCGCCAGGCCAGGCGTGAGGCGCTGTCGACGCCATGCAAGGGAGCGGCAATGCCATGGGCGTAAGCCACTTGCTGGCCTGCGGTCAGCACCTGTTGCTGGCCCTGTTTTGAGGGCGTCACGCCGACACGGCCGGACAGCACAGTGACCTCGGCGCCGTCAGGTTGCAGACGCACTTCAAACTGCGTTCCCAGTACCCGCGTTTCACCGCCACTCGCCTCCACCACGAAGGGTTGGCCGGTGTGGGTCACGCTGAAAAAACCTGCACCACGGCGCAGTTGGATGTGCCGTTCGCCCTGGCTGAAATCCACCGCAATGGCGCTGTCGGCGTCGAGGGTGACCTTGGATTGATCGGCCAGGGTGAAGGTCTGCACCTCCCCCGGCGCCGTCACATAGTCGGCGCCCCATTTATCGACCCAACGCGACGGCTGCCAACCGGCGCCCATCGATACCATCAACAGCAGGCAGGCGGCGACGGCCAAGGTACCGGACCAGCGCGCTACCCGGGAGCGTTTGGAGGCGTTGATCCTCTTGAGGTAGCCCTGCAAGGCGAGCGCGTCCTCATCGGCCAGTTGGCGCGCCGGCACTTCGCTCAATTCCCAGAGCACCTGGGCTTGGGAGTACGCCTCGACGTGTGCGGGATCTGCGCGCAACCAGCGGCTGAACGTGGCCTGGTCGCCGCTGCTGGGCTGGTCATGCAGCAGGCACAACCAATCGAGTGCGGCCTGTTCCTGGGCGGGCGTGGGCGTGACGTTCACAAGGCTTTCCCTGGCGTGCGTGGCGTCGAGGGTTCGCGAAGGCTGGCCTTGCAGGCTTCGAGGGCACGCATCATATGTTTTTCCACGGCACTTTGGGACAGGCCCATGGCCTTGGCGATTTCGGCGTACTTGCGGCCGTGAATGCGGTTAAGCAGGAAAATCTGGCGGGTGCGCTCGGGCAAGCTGCGCAAGGCGGCTTCCACATGGCGCAGATCATTGCCCGCCTCCAGCGCCGCCTGGGGTTCGCAGCCTTGATTATCTGACTGCTCGGGCAGCCAGCCTTCACTGCCGCGCGCCCGTGCGCCTTCGCTGCGCAGGTGGTCGATGGCAATGTTGCCAGCGCAGCGCAGCAGGTAGGTACTCAGCTCTTCGACCTGCACCAGCGGGCGACGCCAGAAGCGCAGGAACAAATCCTGCACCAAGTCGGCGGCCGTGGCGCGGCAACCGACACGGCGGCTGACCAACGCCTCCATTTGCGAACGCTGGGACAAAAACACCTGCAAAAAGTGCGCACGCCCACCGGCCGCCTCCGCGTGCGGATTGTCCTGGGGTTGTGGCGGTGGGTTGATCCTCATGGCCGGCTCAAGATAGGGCGAACGCCGCAACAGGGCTGGCCAACAGGCCGAGGCCCGCGAGGATCAAGGCCAGCCTTGGCCGATACGGCAGCAGCAACACCAGCAGCAAGGCGCTGAGCATCAACACCGCGCACCACTCCACCAGGCCCTGGCCCCAACCGGCGCCAAGCACGGCCGGCCAGATCGACACGGCCAGCAGCAACCAGCCGCCCACCCGCAGCGCCAGGCGCCGAGTGGGCGTGGGTTTGCTGTGCAGCAATTCGCCGTGGTGACGGTCGGTGGCCAAACACAGCGCGGTAAACCCGGCGTAGCACATCAATAGCGCGAGGAGCATCAGTGGGCCTGCTGGTTGAGTGCCAACCCACGGGCACGTTCAGCCTTGGGTTGCGGCGCGGTGTGGTGGTGCATTTTCCAGGCTGCCCAGGCGAGAAACATGCCGCTGGCCAGGCAGGTGAGGTCGAAGCCGGCCATGGCCCAGTCGCCGTTTGGCACGGAGACGCCCAAGTGGTGCGACGTGGTGATGGCGTTAAGCAGTGGAATGGCGGCAAACAACAGCGCGCCGAAGCTCAGTTGCTCGACCCAGCCCTGGCGACCGCGCCGCAGCAAGGCGTGCAACAGGCTCAGGCCCCAGGCGATAAAGAACGCCTGCACTTCCCAATCGGAACGCGCAGCGAAGCTCACCGGCAACAGGCGGTTGGCCCAGAAAAACGCCGCAATGGCGATCATCAATCCGGACATGCTGGCAATATTCAGCACTTCCACCAGGCGCAGCTCAAAGGGCATCACCGCGGCCTTGGCGTGTTTGAGCTGGCGCTTGCCCAGCCAGATCACCAATCCCGTACCGATCATCGCCGTGCCCGCCAGGCCGCAAATAAAGTACAGCCAGCGCAGCACCGGGCCGGCGAAATGGCCCATGTGCAAACCGTAGAAACTGCCACCGATGGCCGTCGCCAATGACGGCTCGGCACTGCCTCGCAACAGCTCGCCGGTGGTGCCGTTGAACGACAGGGTACTGCCGGAGGCATGCACTACGCTGTCGGAGCCGGCGCGGAACACATTGACTGAGGCGTTGGCATCGCCGGGGTTGTTGACCGCCACCCGCCCTACATGACCACCCGCCCACTGCTCCCGCGCCTGCTGGTACAGCGGCAATAACGGCAGCAACTGCCCTGGCTGGCCAAGGGCCGGCGCATTGTGGGTGTTGGGGAACAGCTCACTGAAAAACGCCCGGCTGTCGTCGCCATAGGACGCCACGATGGGCGCAGGCATGACCATGCTCATGAATATCACCAGGCTGCTGTAGGTGATCATCAGGTGAAACGGAAGCACCAGCACACCCACCGCGTTGTGCCCGTCCAGCCAGGAGCGCTGGCCTTTTCGCGGGCGGAAGGTGAAGAAGTCTTTGAAGATTTTCTTGTGGGTGATGATGCCGGTGATCAGCGCGACAAACATCACCATGGCGGCGATGGTCGATAGCCAGCGACCCCACGGGTAAGGCATTTGCAGCTGGAAGTGGAAACGATAGAAGAACTCGCCACCCTTGCTTTCGCGAGCCTGCACCGGTTGGCCGGTGACGGGGTCGAGGACTTTCTGGATGAAGGTACCGCGCTTGCCGGGCTCGACCTTGTCCTGCCACATCACCGACAAGCCGGGGTCGCGACGGGTCGGCAAGGTAATGAACCAGCGCGCGGCGGTAGGCGCCTGCTGTTGCAGATAGTTTTGCGCAACGGCGAGGCTGCGCCCATCGTCCAGGGGATGGGCCTGCACTTCGGGCTGCATCCAGTGGGTAATTTCGTCTTTGAAATAGGCCAGGGTGCCGGTGAGGAAAATCGCGAACAGCAACCAGCCGAAGATCAAGCCTGCCCAGGTGTGCAGCCAGGCCATGGCCTGGCGAAAGCCCTCTTTCATGTGCGAGCCATCCAAAAACCAATGCCGGCCAGGGTGACCAACAGCGCACTCGGCACCATCACCCCAGCCCAGGCGCGCCAGGCCGTGCGACAGGCAAAACACCAGAGCACCGCCAGCAGGTAGAACACAAAGGAACTCATCATGCCGGTGACCACCGCATCGGCACGGGTGGTGGGCAGCCACAGGGCCAGGCAAATGGCGGCCAGGGAGGCCATCAGGTAACCACCAATCACCGCCGCCAGCACGCGTGAGGTGACGGCAAGGCGATAAGAGACGGGCAATGAGCTTTTGCTTTTCATGCGGCAGGCGCCTGGTTCATCAGTGCGCAATACTAATGATAAATATTCTCATAAGCAAAAGAGAACGGATGAATCATCTTCCTTGGCCGATTGCCGAACCTGGTCACGGGCCCTACAATGCGAACAATTCTTGTTCTCTAAAGCATATCGAATGCTTGCGGAGTGATCGCGTTGCAGCCGTCCAATCCCGTCGAAGTGTTGTACAACGACCATCACCACTGGCTTACCGGCTGGTTGCGGCGCAAGCTCGGCTGCCCGGACAACGCGGCCGACCTGGCGCAGGACACCTTTATCCGGGTGCTCAGTGCCCGGGATGCGCCAACGCTGATCGAGCCGCGCGCCTTCCTCACCACCGTGGCCAAGCGCGTACTGTTCAACTTCTACCGCCGCCAGGACTTGGAGCGCGCCTACCTCGAGGCCTTGGCGCAGTTGCCCGAACAGGTGGCACCGTCGGAAGAAGACCGTGCAATCATCCTGCAGACCTTGCTGGAGCTGGACCAACTGCTCGACGGCTTGCCCAAGCAAGTCAAACGCGCCTTCCTGTTAGCCCAACTCGACGGCCTGACCTACGCGCAAATCGGCGCACAACTGGGCATCTCCATCGCCACCGTCAAACGCCACCTGACCAAAGCGGCCATGCGCTGCTACTTCGCCCTATGAACGTCTCCAGCCAAGTCGCCGAACAAGCCGTGCACTGGTTGCTGGAAATGCAGCAAGGCGCGCTCAACCCACGCCAGCAGGCGGCCTGGCAGCAATGGTTGAATGCCCACAGCGAACACCAACGCGCGTGGGAGCAGATCCAGCGCGTCAACCAACGCCTGCGCGGCGTGCCCTCGCCACTGGCGCATGCGGCGCTGAATGCCCCTACCTCCAGCAGCCGGCGCCAGGCGCTTAAGTTGCTGCTGATTCTGGGCGCCGGTTCGGCCGCCGCCTGGAGCCTGCGCCAGCAACATATCCTACCGCCGCTCACGGCTGACTACCGCAGCCCGGTGGGCCAGCGCCGCACGGTGCAATTGGCCGACGGCAGCCAGTTGCAGCTCAACACCGGCAGCGCCGTGGATGTGCATTTCGACGGCCAGCAGCGCCTGGTGCGCCTGCTTGAAGGTGAAATCCTGCTCACCGCCCGCGCAGGCCAGGCGCCGCTGCACGTGCTGACCGGCCAGGGCCTGCTCAGCAGCCAGGCGGCGCGCTTGAATGTGCGCCAGTTCAACGACCACACCCAACTGGCGGTGCTGGCCGGCCAGGTCGAGGTCATGCCCAACCGCTACAACGGCTTGGCGCTGAGCGTCGACGCCGCGCACCAAGTCAATTTCACCCGCAAAGGCTGGGACACCCCGCGCGCCACCGACGCCAATAGCGGCGCCTGGGCCGACGGCATGCTGGTGGCCGCCCATATGCGCCTGGAAGACTTCTTGGGTGAACTGGGGCGCTATCGTCGCGGCCAGCTCCAGTGCGATCCACAAGTGGCCAACCTGCTGCTGTCCGGCAGTTATCCACTGGATGACAGCGAACGCATCCTCGACCTGCTGGAAATCAGCCTGCCGGTGAAAGTGCGGCGTTTTACGCGTTATTGGGTGACCGTGCAGGCACGGGCCTGACGCATTTGTAGGAGCGAGCTTGCTCGCGAAAAACGCCAGCACACCGCGTTAAACCAGGCAACCGGCGGTATCGTTGACGATTTTCGCGAGCAAGCTCGCTCCTACAGTGAGTATTTTTTTAAATGTGAGCCGTTTTCCGCACCTGGCGTGACAGAGAAGGAAAGCCCCCTTGATCCTTCCTTCTCAGGACCGCCCTTCATGCCCCAGCAACCGACGCTTCTCGCCCGTACACTGCGCCAACTCCTGCTCGGTGCCAGCCTCAGCCTGACCGCACTGCCGGCGGTGATGGCAGCCGACGCTAAGGCGTACCACATTGCGCCGACCACCCTGGAAGCGGCCCTGAATCAATTCGGGCGTGAAGCCGGCGTGTTGGTGTCCTTCGGTTCGGCAGTGACAGCCGGTATGCAAAGCCCTGGTTTGTCGGGCAACTACAGCGCTGCCGAGGGCCTGCAAAAACTGCTGGAAGGCACCGGCCTGCAAGCCCGCGCCGAGGGAGACAACGCCTACAGCCTGCAACCGGCCGGCGCCCCTGCGACCCTGGAGCTGCAGACCTCCAATGTGGTCGGCGACTGGCTCGGTGATGCAGCGCAAACCAACGTATTCGAGCACCCCGGCGCCCGTGATGTGATCCGCCGCGAAGAATTCGAACGCCAGGGCGCCACCCAGGCCCGCGATGTGCTCAACCGCATCCCCGGCGTCAACGCCCCGGACAACAACGGCACCGGTAGCCACGACATGGCGCTGAACTTCGGCATTCGCGGGCTCAACCCACGCCTGGCGTCGCGCTCCACCGTGCTGATGGATGGCATCCCGGTGCCCTTCGCGCCTTACGGCCAGCCACAACTCTCCTTTGCGCCGATCAGCATGGGCAACATGGACGCGGTGGATGTGGTACGCGGAGGCGGTGCGGTGCGCTACGGCCCGCAAAACGTGGGTGGCATCGTCAACTTCGTCACCCGGGCTATCCCGGATGCGCCGACGGTCAAGGGTGGCTTGCAGACCGAGACCAGCCCTTCCTCCAGCCACGACGGTTTCAAGACCACCGGCAACCTGCTGGCCGGCGGTACCGCCGACAATGGCCTGGGCGGCGCACTCTTGTACTCCGGTACCCGCGGCGGCGACTGGCGGGAAAACAGCAACACGCGCATCGACGACCTGATCCTCAAGGGCAAATACCAACTGGACGACGCCAACAGCTTCAACGCCATGGCGCAGTACTACGAAGGCCAGGCCGACATGCCCGGCGGTTTGAACGTCAAGGACTACAAGGCCGATCCGTACCAGTCCACACGCCCCTACGACAAGTTCTGGGGCCGCCGTACGATGTTCAATGTGGGCTATCGCTACGAACAGGACCGCCGCGAATTCACGGTCAACAGTTTCTTCACCAAGACCCTGCGCAGCGGTTACCTGGACCAGGGCAGTTTCCTGTCGCTGTCGCCACGAGAATATTGGGTACGCGGCCTGGAGACGCGCTTCGCCCAGGGCTTCGACCTCGGCCCCACCAGCCATGAAGTCGGCGTGGGTTACCGTTACATCAATGAGGCTGGTCACGAACTGCGCTACCGCACGCCGATTGCCGCCAATCAGCAAATCCCCACCACCAACAGCCGCAACGACCGCGACACACGCGGCGGCACCGAAGCCAATGCGTTCTTCATCGACGACCGCATCGACATCGGCAAGTGGACCATCACCCCAGGCATTCGCTACGAGATGATCGAGTCCCAGCAGACCAACAACCTGAGCAACGTCAAATACAAGGGCGACTACAACACCGCGCTGCCCGCGCTGAACGTGCTCTACCACCTCACCGACGACTGGAACCTGTACGCCAACACCGAAGGCTCGTTCGGCAGCGTGCAATACAGCCAGATGCCCAACCGCGTGAACAGCGGCGAAGTAAAACCGGAAAAAGCCCGCACGTGGGAGCTCGGCACACGTTATGACAACGGCAACCTGCGCGCGGAAATCGGTGCGTTCCTGATCAACTTCGACAACCAGTACGACAGCAACCAGACCAACGACACCGTGATCGCCCGCGGTGAAACGCGCCACCAGGGCATCGAGTCGAGCATCAACTACGCCCTCGACGGCCTGAGCCCGGCGCTGGCAGGGTTTGATGTGTACGCCACCTACGCCTATGTGGATGCGACCATCCGCGAAGACGGCCCGAACAAAGGCAACCGCGTGCCCTTCTCCTCCAAGCACAAAGGCACCCTCGGCGTGGGTTACACCCAAGGCCCATGGAAGCTGAATGTGGACAGCAGCTTCCAGAGCAGCCAGTTCGCCGACAACGCCAACACCCAGGCCGAAAGCGCCGACGGTGCCAATGGCCGTATTCCCGGCTATATGCTGTTCAGCAGCCGCGCAGCCTATGACTTCGGCCCGCAGTTGTCGGATTTGAATGTGGCGGTGGGGGTGAAGAACATCTTCAACAAGCAGTACTACACCCGCTCGTTCGACGATAACAACAAGGGCAAGTACGTGGGTGAGCCGCGCACGGTGTATGTGCAAACCTCTATCGCGTTCTGACCGCATTTTGTAATTGGATGGACTCGCCCAAGCCGAGGCGTCTATGCGCCACGGTGGCATTCTTATAGAAGCCAACGACAGCGA